>NZ_JBFRJQ010000001.1:0-239917 GCF_041468985.1 Shewanella sp. 10N.286.52.A9
ACTCTTCAATTAAAGTTTTTTGAGACTAAGTCTCGGCTCAATGAATTCTGATTACATTATGCAGACTCGGAAGAATCTACATCCTGTTTGTTACATATTGCTATGAACACTCATCACTTACGTGATACAGAAAATATTGATAATAATTTTGATTGCTACATTCTTTATGAGAAAGAGTGAGCAATTTCGATTAACTCAACACCTGTGAGTGTCCACACAGATTACTTGATAAATTGTTAAAGAGCGTTAGCGCATCTCGGTAAGCCCGAGTGGCTAGGGATGCGTATTTTACGCAATTCCCGTATCGCGTCAAGTGATTTTTAAACTAATTTAAAAACTCTTTTCAGCGTCACTTTTCAGTGAACTGATTTGGCGTGTACACCATGCTATTGCGTGGTTTGCCGTGTCAGTGGATGCGCATTATAGGGAGATTATGAAACCGTGCAAGGGCTTTTTGCAAAAAAATATGATTTTTTTGCATGTTTTTCATTAGCCACAAGCTACACACTATTTACCCCCATAGTTATCCACAAACATAAGAAGAATGGCGTTTTTTCAGCCTAAAATCAGGATATAAAAAAAGCAGCTATCAATAGCTGCTTTTTGGTTCTATATAAAGAAAGCGTTTTTAGCTTAATTTACCGTGACATTGTTTGTACTTCTTACCTGAACCACAAGGGCAAGGATCATTGCGACCAACTTTCTCACCATCACGGATTACCGTTCTTGGCATCGCCGCTTCTGCTTCACTGTTGTCAGTTAACGCTTCTGAAGCAGCGTGTTGATAATCACGTTGGATCTTAGCTTCTTCTTCACGGCGACGCTGTTCCATTTCATCAACATCAGACTGTGCTTGTACCTGAACTTTTGAAAGGACACTAATCACATCTTGTTTGAGTGACTCAAGCATTTGCTGGAACAATTCAAACGATTCACGTTTATATTCTTGCTTAGGGTTCTTTTGAGCATAACCACGTAAGTGGATACCTTGACGTAAATGATCCATTGCCGCTAAATGCTCTTTCCACAAACCATCAAGAGTTTGCAGCATTACCGCTTTTTCAAATTGACGAAGCACTTGTGAGCCAACCATTTCTTCTTTGGCTTTGTATGCATCGCTCCAACTGTTGACGATACGCTCACGTAAAGTTTCTTCATGAAGATCATCTTCAGTATCTAACCAGTGTTGGATTGTCAGTTTTAAACCATATTCTTGTTCTAATCGTTGCTCTAAACCTGGAACATCCCAAAGCTCTTCAACAGATTGTTGCGGAATATATTGATCAATCACACTGCTTACTACATCTTGTTCGATATTTGAAATCGTATCTTCGATACTTTCAGCATCCATTAACTCATTACGTTGTGAGTAAACGACTTGACGTTGGTCATTAGCAACATCGTCATACTCAAGCAATTGCTTACGAATATCGAAGTTACGTGCTTCTACTTTGCGTTGTGCATTTTCAATAGCACGTGATACCCAAGGATGTTCGATGGCTTCGCCTTCTTCCATACCTAGTTTTTTCATCATGCCCGTTACTTTATCTGATGCAAAGATACGCATTAAGCTATCTTCCATTGATAAGTAGAAGCGTGAAGAACCTGCATCACCTTGACGACCAGCACGACCACGTAATTGGTTATCAATACGACGAGATTCGTGACGTTCTGTACCTAAGATGTGTAAACCGCCAGCTGCAATTACTGCATCATGACGAACTTGCCATTCAGCTTTAATTTTAGCAATTTGATCATCTGTTGGGTTCTTTAATGCATCAACTTGAACCTTCCAGTTACCACCTAAGACGATATCGGTACCACGACCTGCCATATTAGTAGCAATAGTTACCGTGCCTGAACTACCCGCATCTGCAACAATCTGTGCTTCTTTTTCATGAAACTTCGCATTCAATACTGAGTGCGGGATCTTAGCTTGCTTTAAAAGTGTTGCTAATAATTCAGATTGCTCAATTGATACTGTACCAACTAGCACTGGCTGACCACGCTCACGACAACCTTTAATATCATCAATAATTGCGTTGTACTTTTCAGCAGCTGTTAAGTACACCAAGTCAGCCATATCATTACGAATCATTGGCTTGTTCGTCGGAACTACAACCGTATCTAGCCCGTAGATATGTTGGAATTCAAATGCTTCAGTATCAGCTGTACCTGTCATACCGGCTAACTTCTCGTATTGACGGAAGTAATTTTGGAATGTGATAGATGCTAATGTCTGGTTTTCATTCTGAATATTAACACCTTCTTTAGCTTCTACAGCTTGGTGTAAACCTTCAGACCAACGACGTCCTGGCATTGTACGACCAGTATGTTCATCAACAATAACAACTTCGCCGTCTTTAACAATGTAATCGACATCACGCTCGAACAAAGTGTGCGCACGAAGCGCTGCGTTAACATGATGCAGCAACGAGATGTTAGCTGCTGAATAAAGTGAATCACCTTCAGCCAATACACCCAGCTCGATAAGCAAAGTTTCTACTTTTTCTTGACCACGTTCTGTAAAGTGAACTTGCTTAGCCTTTTCATCAATACTGAAATCACCTTCACCAATTTCATCTTCAGTATCTTCTTTTTCTTGAACGATAAGATTAGGAATAAGTGTATTAACTTTTATGTACAACTCAGAGCTATTTTCGGCTGCGCCAGAAATAATCAACGGCGTACGTGCTTCATCAATTAAGATTGAGTCGACTTCATCAATTAGGGCGTAATGTAATGGACGCTGAACACGTTCTTGAGGCGAAAATGCCATGTTGTCACGAAGGTAATCAAAACCAAACTCGTTGTTAGTACCGTAAGTAATATCTGAGTTATACGCTTCTTTTTTCTCGACTTGACCTAAACCTGCCACGTTAATGCCAACAGTTAAGCCTAAGAATTCAAATAAAGGTCGGTTATTTTCTGCATCACGTGCTGCTAGGTAATCATTCACGGTAATAACGTGAACACCTTTACCTGTAATACCATTTAAATAAGCAGGCAAGGTAGCAGTTAATGTTTTACCTTCACCTGTTCTCATTTCAGCAATACGGTTACTATCTAGCACCATACCACCTAATAACTGCACATCGAAGTGACGCATTTCGAATACACGTTTAGAGGCTTCACGCACTGTTGCGAATGCTTCAGCCATAATTGCGTCTAACGTTTCGCCATTTTCAATACGCTGACGGAACTCGTCCGTTTTTGCTTTTAATTCTTCATCAGTCAGCTTTTCATATTCAGCTTCTAATGCATTAATTTTAGTTACAACTTTACCAAGGCCTTTCAAGGTACGGTCGTTACGACTGCCGAATACTTTTGTCAGTAATTTGCCTAACATCTTAATCACTTATCTCTTGTAGGTTGAGCTCAATTGAGCGACTTAACCGAAAATGTTATTAACTAGCCTTGCGATAAACGAACTTTCTAGGATCGATTTGTTGTCCGTTTCGCAATACTTCGTAATGCACGTGGGGACCGGTTGAACGGCCTGTGCTACCCATACTGGCAATTTTATCGCCTTTGGCAACGACGTCACCTACGTTTACTGACATAGATTTATTGTGTCCATAGCGGGTTCGAAGACCATTTCCATGATCAATTTCGACAAGCCCACCATAACCAAGCATATTTCCTGACCATGTCACCACGCCTGCAGCAGTCGCGATAACATCGCCTCCTTCTTTACCCGCAAAATCAATGCCTTTATGCATTGTTCTACGACCATTAAAAGGGTCATTTCGTAAACCGTAGGGCGAAGATAACCAACCTTTGACAATTGGTCGCCCTGATATATAACGTTCTTTATCTATATGGAGATTAGTTGACACAGTTTCAAGTAGTGCTAACTGAACATTATTATTATCAATTCTGGATGCCAGCTGCGACATATCGTCTAGCAGTTGGTTTAATTCAACACCTGCACCGATTTCACTTAACCCACCAACACCAACGTCAGCAGTAAAATCAAATTGATCTTCAAGTAAATTGTTTTCGGCGACTTGCTGGCCTAATGCCTCTAAACGAGTCACATTAGCTTGCATGCGTGCGACGTGAGCAACTAATGTACTTAGTTGAGTTTCAGTCGCTTTTTTGAGGTCTAGAACTTGTTGTTTTTGCTGTTCACGCAACTTTTGATTTTCATCAACTTTCGTCTGCTGTGCAGCAAAGCGATCAGCATTTTGCTGGTAAAGACCAGTTCCTGCTGCCACTAATAGGATAGGTAGAAGCAACCAACGTTTGCTAGGATGCCAACGTGTTACTCCATTTCGACCTTGAATAAAAACTGTTACACTCATAGCCTAACTCAGCCATCTTATTATCATATGAAAAAGCCCCCTCAAGATCTCAGTAGATTACTACATCAATCGGGAACATTACCGGAACTAGCTGAAAAAGCAGAGCTATTAAACCAGCTGAATACTTACGTAAAGCAGAGTTTAAATGGTCCTGTTAGTGAGCAGCTAAAAGTCGCTAATCTTCGTCAGGGTGTTCTTGTTATTGAAACTACTTCGGCTGCATGGGCTGCTAGAATAAATTTCCAAAAGACCAAACTACTGCAACAACTTCAGGAAGAGACGCTTCCAATGCTTACCGCAATAGAGGTTAAAGTCAACCCAGGGTTAGCAATAACACCAAGTAAAGCACCAACTAATTACGCAAAAATCAGCCCTGTCGCTGCAGAGCATCTGCAAACATTGGCTGATCACGTTGAAGGGTCTCTTGGTGAAAAACTAAAACGGCTGGCTGCATTAGCCAGCCGTAATAGGCAATCTTAACTCTTTACGCTAAAGATACAGCGCCCGGCACCATAAAGCTAAGTGGTACATCAACTTCATTTTCAAAGCTGACTAACTCCCAAGCTTCTTGTTGTGCCAGTAATGCTCTTACCAATTGGTTGTTTAGAGCATGACCAGTTTTATACGCACAGAACTCACCAACAATGGCATGTCCTGCTACATATAAGTCACCGAACGCATCAAGAATCTTATGCTTAACAAACTCGTCTTCATATCGCAGACCATCAGGGTTAAGAACACGATATTCATCAAGCACTACAGCATTTTCCATGCTGCCACCTAACGCTAAATTGTTAGCTCTTAGGTATTCAATATCTTGCATAAAGCCAAACGTTCTTGCTCGGCTAATATCTTTAACAAACGCAGATGTTGAAAAATCCATCACCATGTGTTGCTGACTACGCGAAATTTCTGGGTGATTGAAGTCAATTTTGAAATCAACTCTAAAACCTTTAAATGGTTTTAATTCAGCCCATTTATCTCCATCTTCAACACGAATGGTTTGATTGATCTTAATGTATTTTTTAGCGGCTGCTTGTTCTTTAATACCTGCACTTTGCAGTAAAAAAACAAACGGGCTTGCACTGCCATCCATAATCGGGATTTCAGGAGCATCAACTTCGATAACAGCGTTATCTATGCCAAGGCCTGCAAGCGCTGCGAATAAATGTTCAATAGTCGAAATGCGAACACCTTCGTCATTAACCAATGCCGTACACATTGTTGTTTCACGAACAAGATTTGCCTTAGCAGGAATTTCCACTGCAGGCGTTAAATCTGTACGTCTTAGTACGATACCAGTGTTAACAGGTGCGGGCATAATGCACAGAGTTACCTTGTTGCCGGAATGCAATCCGACACCAGTACTCTTCACCATTTTTTGAACAGTTCTTTGAAAAATCATTCAGTTACCCGTTTTAATCACTTATTAATAAACATTATTGCACTGCTTTTACTGAGTTTACCCAGTAAGCTGAGGCGATATACTACCATAAAATTGTCTTTTCACAAAAAAGACTCCTTTACTGTGTTTTTCTACGCCTCTACTTACACAAGTAACATTTTATCAACATCTTAGCGTTTTTAGATTTTCATTTTTACTTTCAACAATTAATCAGCTTGCTTACGTAAAAATGCTGGAATATCTAAGTAATCACCGTCAGCACGCGTTGCAGGTTGCGCCGCAGGTTGCTGTGCTGGAACCGCATTTCCAGTAGGCGCTACATAGCTAGCGGCTGGTACTGGCTCTTCTGCAGGTTCAACTTTAGGCTCAATAACCGGTGCAGGCTCTGGACGAGCAACAGGCTTAGTCACTAATTGAATATCAGGCTTTTTCTCAGCGCCGATTCCTGTAGCAACAACAGTTACACGTAACTCTTCGCTCATTTCTGGATCAATAACTGCACCAACAACCACTGTCGCATTATCAGAAGCGTATGCTTTTACGTGGTTACCCACAGTCTCAAGCTCTTCAATACTGATATCCATACCGGCTGTAATGTTGACCAATACGCCACGCGCGCCAGCTAGATCAATATCTTCTAGTAAAGGACTTGCAACTGCAGCTTCCGCAGCTTCTTCTGCACGATCATCACCAGTTGCAACACCTGTGCCCATCATGGCATTACCCATTTCTGACATCACGGTTTTCACATCGGCGAAATCCACGTTAATTAGACCAGGACGCGTAATTAGTTCAGCAATACCTTGCACTGCGCCTAATAAAACATTGTTTGCCGCAGCGAAAGCGTCTAGCAATGACGTTCCACGGCCCAAGACTTTCAACAATTTCTCATTCGGAATTGTGATCAATGAGTCAACATGTTTTGCTAGCTCCGCAATGCCTTGATCAGCAAACGTCATGCGCTTTTTGCCTTCAAACGGAAACGGCTTGGTAACTACCGCTACTGTTAAAATGCCTTCTTCGCGAGCGATTTCTGCAACGACTGGTGCAGCACCAGTACCCGTTCCGCCACCCATACCTGCAGCAATGAAGACCATGTCAGAGCCTTTAATCGCAGCGCGGATGTTTTCTTTATCTTCAACTGCAGCTTGGCGACCCACATCAGGGTTCGCTCCAGCACCTAATCCTTTAGTGACATCACGTCCTAATTGAATTGTTGAGCCAGCGCCTGATTTGCGTAATGCCTGAGCATCCGTATTCGTTACAATAAACTCAACACCTTCGATGCTGTGTTTAACCATATGTTCGACAGCGTTTCCGCCGCCACCACCGACGCCGATGACCTTAATCACCGCCTCGTCATTATGAGTGTCCATGATCTCAAACATTGTCTGATCTCCGTTTGCCTGCGTTATTAAAATTCACCCTTAAACCAGCTTTTGACCCGATTCAAAAGACTGGTAACCCCTTGACGCTCAGGACGTTCGAACTGACGTTCGATAACGCGTCTGGCGCCATAATGAAGCAAACCTATTCCTGTTGAGTAAATAGGTTGATCAACATATTCATTTAAGCCTTTCACTGGTAGCGGTGACGCTACCCTAACTGGCATGCCGAAAGTTGCTTCAGCAATATCAACAGCACCTGTAATAGAAGCTGTTCCGCCCGTTAATACAATCCCTGCAGCAATTTGATCTTCTAAACCACTGTCAGTTAATTCTTTTAATACCAATTCAAATAATTCTTGGTATCTTGGTTCTACGACTTCTGCCAACGTATGACGAGACATACTGCGTGAAGGACGACCACCCACTGATGGAACTTCAATACTGTCTTCACGGCTCACCATTGAACTTCGTGCACTAGCAAATTGCACTTTAATTTGCTCGGCATGAGTTAATGGCGTTCTAAAAATCTTCGCAATATCGCTCGTTACTTGGTTACCGGCTACAGAAATCACTGCGCAATGTCGTAATGCACCATTGGTATAAACCGCTATATCAGTCGTTCCGCCACCAATATCGACAATACATACACCCAAATCTTTTTCATCATTAGTTAAAACAGAATCAGCGGAAGCAATACCTGAAAAAACTAAGTCATCTACTGTTAAACCACAACGCTCAACACTCTTGGTGATGTTCTTTGCCATATCGTTTGCACAAGTGACAATATGGGCTTTTGCTTCCATACGCATACCTGACATGCCAATTGGGCTCTTAATACCATCTTGCACATCGATAGAATATTCTTGCGGTAACACATGTAAGATCCTTCTCTCTGTTGGGATCTTAACTGAGCGAGCGGTGTGAATCACATTGTCCACATCTTCTTGCGTTACTTCTTCATCATTAATTGACACCATGCCATTTTCATTTTGGCAGGCGATGTGCTTACCTGAAATGCTTAAATAGACTGATGATACTTGGCAGTCAGCCATTAGTTCAGCTTGGTCAAGTGCACGTTGAACACTTTTTACAATAGAGTCCAAATCATTCACACCACCTTTATCCATGCCACGTGAAGGATGGTTACCTAAACCGACCACACTTATCTCACCATCGGGTAGCACTTCACCAATGATCACTGCGACTTTGGACGTGCCAATGTCTAAGCCTACGATAAGATTTCTTTCCTGATTCTTGGTCATTTAGTGTCGACTCTCTGTGTTAGTATCGTCCCAGCCAACGGCAACACCCGTGTCATAGCGTAAATCAATGGTTGCTATTGGCTTGTCATTTTTTGTTATTTCAGGATAAACATTTATAAATCTTTGTATTCTCGACATCTTATCTTCTCGACCTAATTCAAGAAGGATGCCGTTATCCAATGTCGCATGCCATGCATGCCGTGGGCTTAAACTTAAACTCGCAAGCTTAAAACCATTAATACTCAATAAATCAGCCAATTGCTGATAACTCGTTAACACTTCAGAAGACATATCTTCTGGGCCAGAAAGCATTGGTAATGCTGCGATACTTTCATGTGATTGAGCAATAAACACATCACCATGAACATTAAGCCAATCGTCACCATTCCAGTGTGCTACAGCCTGTTGTTCTTGTAATGTCACCTTCAATTTAGCCGGCCATTCACGTCTCACTGACGCATGATGTACCCAAGGTAATGCTTCTAGCGCTAACTGCACTTCAACCACATCTGCACTAAAAAAACTGCGCTGCATTAATGCTTGTAATGCAGCTTGAATCTCTGCATCTGTGGTATAAATTCGCTCACCTTTAATCGCTACAGCATCAATAGGCAATGCATCTGCATCGTTCAATAATACATTCAGCTTTAAGCCAGCCCATACGATAGTCAGCAGCACTGTCAGTAAAAACAGTAATCCGGTATATAAGTACCAATTGACTTGACTCAAATGGCCTTTTAATTGGCGAGCTTTATCACTCCACGCCACGGTTACTGTAACTCCCAACTGTATCTGGTCACTTTCATTTGGCAATTCACCATTATATCTAGCATGCTGACTGTATTAAAGCTTCTATTTACAAACAGTTATCGTTTAATAATCAATCAACACTTTCTTTGTTCGACTCATCAAAACCTAAATTAGATGATGCAAGCATTTTGGATAGTGCACCAATATTACCAGCGCCTTGAGTCAGCAATAAGTCGCCCTCTTGTAAAACGTCAGGCAACACATCAGCAAGTAACTCAGGCGATGCGACAAATATTGGATCAACTTGCCCACGCAATCTTATTGAGCGACATAATGCTCTGCCGTCTGCTCCAGGGATGGCACTTTCACCCGCTGCGTATACATCAAGTAACAGTAAGCCATCGACTTGAGATAATACTTCAACGAAATCTTCATACAAATCACGGGTACGACTATATCGATGTGGCTGATATGCCATCACTAAGCGCTTATCAGGCCAACCTGCTCTAGCCGCCTTGATCGTTGCAAGTACCTCACTTGGGTGATGACCATAATCATCAACCAACATCACCTTACCGTTTGCTGTATCAAACTCACCTAAATGCTGAAAACGTCTTCCGATCCCTTCAAATTCTGCAAGTGCTGCAACAATAGCTTCGTCATCAATATCATCTTCAGTAGCGACTGCAATCGCTGCCAGTGCATTCAACACATTGTGCTCGCCAGGAAGGTTTAACACTATGGCTAAATCTTCACGGCCCGTTCGGCGTACGTTAAATTGCGACTGATGGCCAACTTGCTTGAAATCCAATGCTTGTACATCAGCAATATCACTAAAGCCATAAGTAACGACTTGTCTACCGACTCTTGGCATGATTTCTTGAATGACTTCATCATCAATACACATCACGGCAACACCATAAAATGGCAAGTTATGTAAAAAGTCGACAAAGGTCGTCTTTAGCTTCTCAAAATCACCACCATAAGTGTCCATATGATCAGCTTCAATGTTTGTAATAACACTGACCATAGGCTGTAAATGCAAAAAGCTTGCATCACTTTCATCGGCTTCGGCTATCAAATAACGACTTGTCCCTAAACGTGCATTGGTTCCGGCACTATTGAGCAATCCACCTATAACAAATGTTGGATCACGTTCAGCTTGACCGTATACACTGGCAATCAAGCTTGTCGTCGTTGTTTTACCATGGGTGCCAGCAATTGCAACGCCATGACGGTAACGCATTAATTCAGCCAACATCTCAGCACGACGGACAATCGGAATACGGCGTTCTTTAGCAGCTATTATTTCAGGGTTTTGCTTATCAATTGCCGTTGAAACGACCACAACATCAACATCTGTAACGCTTTCAGCCTGATGGCCAATGATGATTTTTGCCCCTAAACTTTCTAGCCTTTCAGTCACACTATTAACAGCAATATCTGAGCCGCTGATCTGATAGCCTTCATTTACTAATACTTCGGCTATCCCGCCCATGCCTGCACCACCTATTCCGACAAAGTGGATTTTCTTAATCCGTCTCATCTCAGGGATCATGCTACGTAATTGGGCGTACTTTTCTGTTTTTGTCATTTCAATCCTTTCGTGCTAATTCAGCACAAATACCTGCAACACGTTGGGTGGCATCTAAAACAGCAACGCTTCTTGCTTGCTGAGCCATCTCTAATACAACATGTCTTTTTTCAGCGAAAAGGGTTAACTTCTCAGCTAGATTATCTGCATTTACTATGGTTTGCGGCAATAAAATTGCCGCACCAGCCTCTACTAATACTGAAGCATTGATAGTTTGATGATCGTCTACAGCATGAGGATAAGGCACTAAAATACTTGCCCGTCCTACAGCGGCTAATTCAGATACTGTTAATGCACCTGAACGACAAACAACAACATCTGCCCAGCGATATGCGGCTTCCATGTCATCGATAAATTCTGCCACATTGACATTGGCTGCTTGGCCTTTGTCCTGATAGTGACTATTGACAGTAGGTTGGTTTCCTTTACCTACTTGATGCCACACGGTAATTGAATGCTGTTGACTTAATTGCCCAACCACATCCGGCATGACATCGTTAAATATTTTTGCGCCTAAACTGCCACCAACAACTAACACCTTTAAGGCTTCGTCATCACATACTTTCTCTTTTTGACCGAGCTCAATTAACTCTTGTCTAATTGGATTACCAACGACTTCTGCATTGGTTGCCGGTAAAAAGGTATTCGGAAATGCACAAAGTACCTTGTTAGCAATGCGAGATAACAACTTATTAGTCATGCCCGGAATTGCATTTTGCTCATGTAATACTAAAGGCACGCCTGCCAATTTTGCCGCCACACCACCTGGGCCACTGGCAAAACCACCCATACCTAAAATCACGTCTGGCTGATATTCATTAATGAACGTTTTAGCCTGTAATATTGAACGTATAATTTTAAATGGTGCAGCCAATTTTCTTACTATTCCATTTCCTCGCACACCTTTGATATCAATAAACTCAATATCGAATCCATGTTGAGGAACCAGCCTTGCTTCCATTCTGTCAGCCGTACCTAACCAGCGTACTTGCCAACCTTTTTTGGCTAATTCTTTTGCAACTGCTAACGCCGGGAATACATGTCCGCCCGTGCCGCCAGCCATCACCAATAATTTAGGTGCATCAGTCATATTAGGGCTCACTTTTTTACTCTCCCTTGCACCGCTTGCGTTAAACTTAACCGCCGTTCATGATCAATTCGTATCAGTAACATTACCGCTGCCGTCATGACCCATAAACTACTACCGCCATAACTAATAAAGGGCAGCGTCAGACCTTTAGTGGGCAACATACCAATACTGGCCCCCACATTGACTACTGTCTGAAAACAAATCCATATACCAATGCCATATGCTAAATAACTTTCGAATGGGCGCTGAATACTCAAACACAAATTACCCAATCGGATCGCTCTAAACGATACAAAAAACAGCACAGTTAATACGCAAACAATACCAACAAAACCAAGTTCTTCACCAATAACAGCAAAGATAAAATCTGTATGTGCCTCTGGTAAATACGACAGTTTTTGAATACTGTTACCCAAACCTTGCCCAAAAATATCACCACGACCATAAGCCATCAGTGACTGAGTTAGCTGGTAACCACTCCCAAAGGGATCTTCCCATGGGTCTAAAAATGACGTCACCCGTCGCATTCGATAAGGCTCAAACACCACTAAAAAAACAAACATGGCGATACCGAGAAATATCAGTACCAAAAAGTCCATGATTCGTGCTCCTGCCAAAAATAACAGGCTGACAGTACAGACGAAAAGTACGACGACAGTACCTAAATCTGGTTGAGCAAGAATCAAAAAAGCAAACAGTAAAAAGACAAAAATAGGTTTATAGAACCCCTTACTGTTTTCTCTTAACTCACCATGACGGCGAACTAAATACCCCGCCATGTAAATAATAAAAACAAACTTGGCTATCTCAGCGACCTGTATTCTCACAGGCCCAATCGCCAACCAGCGGGTAGCCCCATTGACTGTGGTTCCCACCACTAATACCGCTACCAGTAATAGCAACACCAACAACACTAAATATGCGCTGTAACGCTCCCAAAACTTCAGCTCAATATTGAGTACGGCATAAGCGATCACACCACATCCCATTAAATACGCTACGTGGCGATATATAAAATGAAACGGGTTCTCTGTCAGTTTCTGCGCTTCAGGCATAGACGCTGACATCACCATCACAAAGCCAAATGTAATTAACCCTGCAACAGCCAAAAATAAACTACGGTCATAAAGCTGATCACTGGGTGTAGTTTCAGACAGAATGTTTGCCCAAGGCCTTTTTAGGACTTGTTGGAATAAGCTAAGTTGTTGCTCACCCCTCGCCATCTTCAATCTGCTCCACTAATTGTTTAAAGTGATCACCTCTATCCATGAAGTTCTTGTACATATCAGTACTTGCACAAGCTGGCGAAAGTAGCACGATATCGCCAGAAAAAGTGATCTCAACAGCTTTCGCGACGGCCTCTTCCAAATTATTCACTTCAATACTGTCAGCTTTTAACTGCGCAATTTTGCTTCCGTCTTTGCCAAAGGTAATCACTTGAGTAACATTGGTCAGTGATTTTTCAAGCTCTTTAAAATCTGCACCTTTGCCTTCACCGCCAGCAATTAAAATGAGGTCGCCCAAGTGATCGCTTAGTCCGTTTAAGGCTGCAACCGTAGCACCAACATTGGTGGCTTTTGA
The DNA here is from genome assembly GCF_041468985.1 of Shewanella sp. 10N.286.52.A9. Classification (NCBI taxonomy): domain Bacteria; kingdom Pseudomonadati; phylum Pseudomonadota; class Gammaproteobacteria; order Alteromonadales; family Shewanellaceae; genus Shewanella; species Shewanella sp. 10N.286.52.A9. The sequence goes on from NZ_JBFRJQ010000001.1 coordinate 13,378, forward strand.
GTCATTAATGTACGTGACACCTTGTTTCAACCCGACTAATTCACAACGGTGCGCAAGCCCACTGAAATGTGAGGCAATCTCGATCATCACATTCTTATCAATACCGCAGGCATCAGCCAATGCCATCGCCGCCAGTAAATTTGCCTGATTGTGGCTACCAATTAAGCTCACCTCATGCAAATTCATAATCTCACTTTCACCATGCAAGATTTTGCCGTCAGCTAAGCCCCATTCGTCACCTTCAGGTACACTTAAACCAAACGTATTTTGGTTTGTTGGCTCATCTGGATAAGTTAACGCATCATCACGATTAAACATCACGAAGCGGCTTTGCTGATATAAGCGCAGCTTAGCGGCGCGATACGAATGAATATCGTGATATCTGTCCATATGATCTTCACTGATATTCAAACAAGTCGCTGCAATGCATTGCAAGCTATGGGTTGTTTCTAGCTGAAAGCTTGATAGCTCTAGTACAAAGAATTCAGCATCTGTAGCCAGTAAGTCCAAAACAGGAATACCAATATTGCCACCAACTGCGACTTTTTTACCTGCAGCATTGAGCATGTCATACACTAAGGTAGTCACTGTTGTTTTACCGTTTGAACCAGTAATAGCGACAACACAAGGCGGTCTATCTGCTATTGCTTGAGCGAATAGCTCAACATCACCTATAACCTCAATTCCCATATCCATAGCAGCACGGATTTCAGGCGTGTCGATAGGAATACCCGGACTCACAATAATTTGCTTAGCTTGCACTAAGTATCGGCAAACAAAGCCACCGGTTAATAACTCAACATCAGGAAACTCCTGCGCTAACGTATCTTGACCTGGTGGTGTACGCCTACTATCCATCACCAATGGTGTTATTCCTTGAGACATCAAATAACGAACCACAGATAACCCTGTCGCCCCAAGTCCCAAAACAATATGTGAATAGCTTGATTGCATTGCTAACTACCTTAACTTAAGGGTTGCCAGTCCTAGCATGACTAGGAACAATGAAATAATCCAAAAGCGAACGATCACTCTTGGCTCTGGCCAACCTTTTAATTCGTAATGATGGTGAATTGGCGCCATTCTGAATATACGTTGTCCGCGCAATTTGTATGAACCAACTTGTAAAATCACCGACACAGTTTCCATCACGAAAACACCGCCCATGATCACCAATAACACTTCTTGTCGCACTAATACCGCAATAGCACCTAAGCCTGCGCCTAGCGCTAACGAGCCAACGTCGCCCATAAAAACTTGTGCAGGGTATGTGTTAAACCATAAAAAACCTAAACCAGCTCCAACAATTGCCGTACATACAATCACCAGCTCACCCGCATCGGGTAAATGTGGAATATGTAAATAATTAGCAAATTGCGCGTGGCCAGATAAGTAAGCAATCAGTGCAAAAGCGCCTGCTACCATCACTGTTGGCATGATCGCTAAACCATCAAGTCCATCTGTTAAGTTAACGGCATTACTCGCCCCAACAATCGTGAAGTAAACCAACACGATATAAAGCAGACCAAGTTGCGGCATTACATCTTTAAAAAACGGGACAACTAATTGCGTTTCACCAGGAATTGATGCCGAGCTATACAAATAAAACGCAACTACCAAGGCTGCGATAGATTGCGAAGCATATTTCCAACGTGCAATAAGACCTTTGGAATCCTTTTTAACCACTTTTAGATAGTCATCAAGAAAGCCAATACCACCAAATGTTCCAAGTACAAATAACATGACAATGACGTATCGATTCGATAGGTCACCCCAAAGTAAAACACTGACAAAAATACCAGCAAGTATCAGTAAACCACCCATTGTAGGTGTTCCACGCTTACTAAAATGTGATTCAGGGCCATCATTTCTGACAACTTGACCAATTTGCATCAACTGCAATCGCTCAATCAGTTTCGGACCAAACCATAAACTAAAGATAAGACCTGTCATCAGGCCAAGAATGGCTCTAAAAGTCACATATGAAAAAACATTAAACCCACTGTAAAACTGGGTTAAATACTCAGCTAAATAAGCCAGCATCTAAACAAACTCCCCACGCCTATTGGCTTCTAACAACTCTTCGACTACAGTTTCCATCGCTGCACTTCGAGAACCTTTTACTAAAATGGTTACCTCACCAGGTAACTGATTTATTTTTTCAATTAACGCTTTTGCTAAGGATTTAGTATCCTCATAATGCTCGCTTCCAAACGCTTTACTTGTTGATTCAGTCAGTTGACCACAACAAAACAAGGCATCGATGTCAGCTTTTTTGGCCTGTTTACCAACTTCCGCATGCAAAAGGGCGCTATTGTCACCTAATTCACCTAAATCTCCCAGCACTAAACACTGAAAACCTCGAGTTTGTTTAAGCCAATTCATTGCGGCATCGACAGAAGTTGGGTTAGCGTTATAACTATCATCAACTAATAATACTCTGCCTAAGTTATGCGGCACCATTCGCCCTTTCACTGGTGACAACTGGCTGAGCCCTGTCACAATGTCAGAAACGGGGATGTTAAGCGCAATACAAATAGCGGTAGCAGCTAAAGCATTACTGACTTGGTGCAAGCCTGCTAATGGAAGATGTACAAGGTGTGATTTTCCAAGGTACTCTAAGCTAAATTGATAACATCCGCTGTTATCAGCGACGATATCTAACGCCTTAATATCAGCTTCATTCTCTGCTGATATCGAAAACTTAAGTTGCGTAAATTCGGCAGTTTTATCCATCATAAATGGTGAGAATTGATCGTCAGCATTTATGATTGCTACGCCATCTTTTTGTAAATGATTGAAGATTTCAGACTTGGCCTTAGCAACACCTTCAATCGAGCCAAAACCTTCAAGATGAGCACGGCCAACATTATTGACTAACGCCACCTGAGGCGTCACTAAAGATGAAGTATAATTAATTTCACCCAGATGATTTGCCCCTAACTCAAACACACCAAATTCATGTTGATGCTCTAACCTAAGTAAGGTTAACGGCACACCAATTTCATTATTAAAATTTCCCGCTGTGTAAAGCACGTTATGGTGCTGCGATAAAATCGTCGCAACCATTTCTTTCACAGTCGTTTTACCATTTGACCCAGTTAATGCTACCGCAATTGGCGACACTTGTTGACGAACATACGCACCGATAGCGCCCATTGCCTTTTGCGTGTTACTCACAATTAATTGAGGTACATTAACAGCAAGTTCATGCTCGACTAATAACGCTTGCGCACCATTTTCAATCGCGGTTGACGCAAATTGATGCCCATCAAAACGCAGGCCTTTTAATGCAACAAATAAACTGCTTTCAGCCATCTTACGGCTGTCGCTTGTGACATCATTAATTTCTATGTCAGCGCCGACTAACGTGGCATTTAACTCACGTGCTAAGTCGGATAATTGAATAGGGATCATAGGCGCCCCTTTTGTTCGCTAACACTGTTCATAGTGTCACAGCCCGTTAATTGCATAGCTAGCGCACGCTCATCATAATCAATTCTTTTACCCGACACTTCTTGATAAGTCTCATGCCCCTTACCTGCTAGCAAAACAATGTCACCTGCTTTCGCTAATGTAGCGACTTTCTTAATGGCTGTGATTCTGTCAATTTCTGTCAAAGCAAGCTCGGGCTTATTTAGACCAGCGACAACATCATTGATAATGGTCATAGGGTCTTCACTACGCACATTATCACTTGTCACCATGACCTTATCTGCGTAATGCTCAGCCGCTTGAGCCATTAATGGTCGTTTACCTGTATCTCTATCACCACCGCAACCAAAAACACACCACAAAGTACCATGACAATGGATTCTTAATGCTTTTAACGCTTGCTCAATAGCATCTGGTGTATGAGCGTAATCAACGACCAAAGTTGGGCCATCTTGCTGATTAAAGCGCTCCATACGACCCGCTACTGGGGTGAGCAATGGCACAAGCGCCAATAACTCATTCATTGAGTCACGATTAGGGCTAGATTGCTGTAAGAAAAGTGCGCTTATCGCTGCAACAAGATTTGATAAGTTAAAATCACCAAGCAGTGGCGATGTTAACTTAGCTTTAACTAATGCTGATTGCTGATCATTGACATTTGAAGGGTAATAAAAGTCGCAACTAACACCTGCATCATTAAACTGCATATTATCCGTATAAAACCGCGCTAATTGCTGCGTTTCAATATCTTGTAAAGTCACAGGTGCTTTTGTACTAAAGCCAAACATAGTGTGGGAATCGAATTCAGCATACCATTGCGCTCCAACGGCATCGTCTAAGTTGAGTAAGCCATGCTTAACACATGGAAAGGTGAATAAACGCTTTTTGGCTGCGCCGTACGCATCCATGTCACCATGATAATCTAAATGGTCACGGCTAAGATTAGTAAACACTGCCGTATCAAAAGGAACGGCCTCCACTCGGCCTTGTACCAGGCCATGACTAGATACTTCAATGGCACACGCTGACACATTTTGCTGCTGAAAAGCACTAATTTGCTCAATTATCGTTATCGCATCAGCCGTGGTATTACCGCTATCAACTAACTGCCCCCACACACCGTTGCCTAGTGTCCCCATCACCGCAGCTTTTTGCTGTTTGAGGGTAACGAGCTGTGCAATTAGCTGGCTAACTGATGTTTTACCATTTGTTCCAGTTACGCCAATAATTGACATTGCTTGCCTTTGAACCGGGTAAAGCTGTGCTGCGACTGCCGATAACTGACGACTTAACTGAAAAAAGTAGACTAATACTGCGCCAGTATCATGATGTTCAACTTTGCCATGCTCATCCGGATTATCGGTATGAATAAGCGCACCTATCGCCCCAGAGTCTATGGATTTATCAATAAATTGACGGCCATCAACTTGATGGCCTGGTAATGCAACAAACAAACTGCCTGGTTTAATTTGACGACTATCTAATGTCATCGAGGCCACGATCTCACGACCGGCATAATGAAACCAAGGAGCAAGCAAATCACTAAGAAGCATTATTCAGCCCTCCTAGCAATGGCAGCTAATTCCACTTTTTCTTTCTCATTCAATGGCTCTACGTTGAGCATCTGTAATGCTCCAGACATGATTTTTGCAAATGCTGGGCCTGCAACATCACCACCATGGTAACGATCGCCTTTTGGCTCGTTAACCACGATAGATATCGCTAAGCGAGGGTTATGAACTGGCGCGACACCGGCAAATAGCGACACATAATCATCACCATAACCACCAGCAATTGATTTACGACTGGTTCCTGTTTTACCTGCAATTGGATAGCCATCAATATGCGCCTGGGTCGCAGTGCCACCCTTTTCAGTCACACCCAGCATCATTTCCATGACATCTTTGGCTGTTTGCTCAGAAATAACCTGCTCACCACGAGGGGCTTGCTTGAGTTTTAACACCGAAACAGGATAAAGCACACCGCCGCTTCCTAGGGTGGCATACATTCGTGCTAACTGTAGTGGCGTAGCGGTTAAGCCGTAACCGTATGAAAGAGTGGCTCTTTCAAAATCAGACCAGCGGCGACGATCATGAATCAATCCGGCACTTTCACCCGCGAGATTAATGCCAGAATAATTACCTAACCCCATTGACTGGTATGTACCCAATAACTCTTGCACTGGCATCGATAGCGATACCTTACTGATACCTACGTTACTGGATTTCACTAAGATTTTATCTAAAGTCATGTCGCCATAATTAATCGGGTCACGTACCTGACGACCACCCACTCGCATCCAGCCCGGTGAGGTTTTAATTAAATCATTACGTTCAATTGTGCCAGCCTCTAATGCTGCAGCAACCACAAACGGTTTTACTGTTGAACCAGGCTCAAACGTATCGGTTAATGCACGGTTACGCATTCGATACGATTGTAGGTTTTCTCGAGAATTAGGATTGTAAGATGGTGTATTCACCATCGCTAACACTTCACCAGTATGAACATCAAGCACCACCACTGAACCTGACGTTGCTTGGTTAATTTCTGTTGTGCGTTTTAACTCACGGTAAGCAAGCTGCTGAATTCGCTGGTCAATACTCAACACTAAATCATTTGAGCTTTCACCCTCTTCAACAATATCTAGACGTTGGACGACTTTACCATCTCGAGATTTACGTACTTTTTGCTTAGAAGGCGTGCCTGTAAGCCAGCTATCGTAAGCATTTTCAATACCTTCAATGCCGACATCATCAATATTCGTCAAACCAACTAATTGCGCTGCAGTTTCACCAGCAGGATAGTAACGACGAGATTCGGATTTTAAATAAATACCAGCAATTTTTAGCTGCTTAATATATTCAGCAACTGCAGGAGTCACTTGACGTTTTAAATAGATAAAGCGGCGTTTAGGATCTCGCTGCACTTTGCCTACAATGCTTTCAACAGGTAAATGCAATACATCTGCAAGGGCTTGCCAGCGGCGCATATCTTTAAATGCTTCTTTGTCGTGCGACACTTTAGGGTCTGCCCACACTGCACGCACAGGCACACTCACCGCAAGCATTTCGCCGTTACGGTCAGTGATTAAGCCACGTTGCACTTGGTTACTGCTGGTACGAAGGGTTCGCATATCACTTTCGTGACGCAATTTATCTGGTTCAATAATCTGAATGTAAGCCGCTCGAGCAATCAAGGCCGTAAATAAAAGCAAAACAAAGCCTACCACTACGAATAATCGCCATGGAATTAACTCTGGATTTAACTTACGTTTTGCTTGTCTGCTCATTTTACTGACTCAATCATTCCTTTTCTGTTATTGCAGCCTGATAACCACTTCTTCTTTAGGTAAGGGTCGAACCATTTTTAAATCTTTAGTAGCAATACGAGTAACACGGCTATGCTCAGACTTAGATTGCTCTTCGAGTAACAAATTGCGCCACTCGATATCTAAACGATCCCGCTCTTGTAAAAGCTGATCTAACTGCGAGGTCAACTTACGCGTGGCATGGCTGGTATAAACCACCCCTACCGCATTGGCTAACACCACCATCGACAATAATAAAATCCACTTATGTCGCCAGATATCGGCAATCACAATGCGTGATAATTTTATTGATGATTGTCCCAAATTAACCTCTTTATGATGTCGCTGTGCTCAATAATTAATAATCAAGACGTTGAGCAACGCGTAACACCGAGCTTCGTGCTCGTGGATTCTGCTCAATTTCAACATCCGACGGCTTCATTGCTTTGCCAATCGCTTTTAGCTTTCTCGATTTATTTATTTCCGCTTCTGTTATCGGTAGCCCGTGTGGCACGCTTTCACCTTGGCTATTTTTACGAATAAAACGTTTTACCATTCTGTCTTCTAAAGAATGGAAACTGATCACCGATAAGCGGCCTTCTGGCGCCAATACTGAAACTGCGCCTTCTAACGCTTGCTCAATTTGCTCAAGCTCACTGTTGATATAAATACGAATAGCTTGGAAAACACGTGTCGCTGGATGCTTATTACGCTCTTTATTTTTAGTAATTCGAGCAATTAGATCGGCTAAATCTTTTGTGCGTAAAAAAGGAGTTTCTTCTCGGTCAGCAGCAATACATCGGGCAATATGACGTGCATTTTTCTCTTCGCCGTAGGTTTTAAAAACCCAAGCCATATCCTCAATTTCTGCTTTGGCGATCCACTCAGCAGCCGTTTGACCTTGGCTGTTATCCATTCGCATATCTAGTGGACCATCGCGTAGAAAACTAAAACCACGTTCAGCATCATCCAACTGAGGCGATGACACACCTAAGTCCAATAACACACCATCAATTTTGCCTTTAAGCCCGAGCTCAGTAACGTAGTCAGCCAATTGGCCAAAACCTCCGTGAACAATCTGAAAGCGAGGGTCATCAGCAAATTGCTTAGCCGCTTCAATAGCTTGGGGATCACGATCGATCGCAATTAGACGTCCATTGTCGCCAAGTTGACTTAATACATGCCTAGAATGACCACCACGCCCAAAAGTGCCATCAATATAGATGCCATCTTCATGGATATTTAAACCATCAACGGTTTCTTTTAGTAGTACAGATAAATGGGCAAATTCTTGGCTCATTAGACTCTTCTTAATTGGGTTATTTATAATGAAAAATTAGCTAATCTTTCATGGTTTGCGAGATCTTCTGCTTGAATCAACTCATGGCTTTCATCCATCTGTTGTTGCCAAGCAGCTTCATCCCATAATTCAAATTTATTGAGTAGACCCACCAACATCGTTTTCTTTTGCAAGCTGGCGTATTGTCTTAATGCAGGTGGAACAAGCGCACGTCCATTGCCATCCAACTCACATTCGTGAGCGTGACCGAGTAATCTACGTTTCATAGAACGTTCGACTTTATCTGTGTCAGACAATTGTAATAACTTGGCTTCAATCAATTCCCATTCATGGATCGGATAGATCAGTAAGCAGTGTGATTGAATATCAACGGTGATAACCACAATGCCTTCGTGCTCGGCGCGCAAGGATTCTCGGTATCGCATTGGAATAGCGATCCGTCCTTTTGCATCCATATTTATTGCACTGGCACCCCGAAACACGGTCATCAAATCCTATAATTTGTTATTAAATTTCCCACAAATATCCACAATTCCCCACAACCCTTAAGTTTAGGGACACAACACAAGTATTGTCAAGGGATGACAACATTAATTAAATCCAGTTCTGAAGCGGGTTCGCAGCAAATTTTAATTAATGATAAGCGAGTGGATAAAAGTGGTTTTTAGATGGGTAAATGAACGAAACCATAGACATAACAGCGTTCATCTCAGTAAAGAATGTGGGGGATTTGATCCAAATTGTGACCATTTTCATATAAAAATAACAAATAGGGTCGATCTTACAGGCAAAATAAAAATAAAAATCCACCGAAAACATGATGTCGATAACTGACTGGCAATAATGATTGCCGTTAACCAGCACATTTTGTTCTATTGAATGATATATAAAACAGAGCAGCACATGTGAGTCAAAAATGACCATTGCGTATAAGCAAAAGGGAAAATACCAAGAAAGATGAAACAAAGTTATACTTAAATTGTCTAAATACTAACCAAAGATTGCCGATATAGTATATGAATCGACTTAGATCCATCATTTATCGACAACCATGAGGAGGCCATCATGAGCTTAGACACCATATATGCCATAACAGCAACACCACCAAAGCAAGTGGGTAGTTTTAAACGAGATGTCAAAAAGGTAAGCAACAGTAATGCCTTAGATGCTGATAGTCATGAAGCGCCGCAATCGCAATTGCCACCAAACACATCAACCCCAAATGCAGCTATATCACGTCCTAATACAAACCAAGCTCAACCCGCAGATACTAAATCACCTGCAAGACATATCGATATAGAAGTGTAAACTTCACCATTAAACTGTTTGTTGGACAGCTTTTTTCCAACCTGAATATAAACGATTGCGTACATCGGCTTCCATCGATGCAAAGAACGTTTTATCAGCCGCTGCGATATTATTAAGTTCAACAGTTGATTGCCAAAAACCAACAGCTAGCCCAGCTAAAAATGCAGCCCCCATCGCCGTAGTTTCTGTAACCTGAGGTCGAATCACATCCACATCACTAATATCAGCTTGAAACTGCATTAAGAAATCGTTTGCAACTGCACCGCCATCGACGCGAACTTGAGTCAACGGGACTCCCGAATCTTGGCTCATCGCTGCAAGTAAATCTTGGCTTTGATAGGCTATCGCCTCTAATGCTGCACGGATAATATGACTGCGGTTAACGCCACGTGTCAGACCGACAATCGCGCCACGAGCATCAGGTTCCCAATAAGGTGCTCCTAAACCAACAAATGCAGGTACCAAATACACTCCATTGGTATCTTCCACTTTATTAGCAAAATATTCCGTGTCTTGTGCATCCTGAATCAAGCCCATTTCATCACGAAGCCATTGGATCACAGCACCGCCCATAAACACTGAGCCTTCTAATGCATAATTTACCGATAAGTCTCCACCAATTGCTACAGTGGTTAATAAGCCATGAGTTGATGATACGGCTTTCTGGCCTGTATTCATTAATAAGAAACAACCTGTGCCATAAGTATTTTTTGCCATTCCTGGCTCAAAACAAAGCTGACCAAATAACGCAGATTGCTGATCTCCCGCCATACCAGCAACGGCAATCTCACCACCAGCAATCGTGGTTGTGCCATAAACAGCACAAGAAGGTTTCACTTCTGGCAGCATTGCCCTTGGAATATCAAACGCTTTTAACAGTTTTTCGTCCCATTGCTGCTGATGGATATTAAACAACATCGTCCGTGACGCATTAGTCGGCTCGGTTACATGCACTTTACCTTGAGTCAACTTCCACACTAGCCAAGTATCTATTGTGCCAAACAACAAATTTCCCGCTTGGGCTTCTTCACGCGCACCTTCAACATTATCCAAAATCCACTTAATTTTACTGGCAGAAAAATAAGGGTCGAGTACTAAACCTGTGGCAGACTTAATATCCTCCTCTAACCCATCCGCTTTAAACTGCTGACATATAGCTTGACTACGACGGCATTGCCAAACAATGGCTTTGTATATTGGCTTACCAGTGCGTTTATCCCACACCACTGTTGTTTCACGTTGATTTGTGATGCCAATTGATGCCACTTCATCAGCGCTAATACTCGCCCTTGCTAAGACTTCGATTAATGACGAACTTTGCGACGACCAAATCTCCATCGGATCGTGTTCTACCCACCCAGCTTGAGGATATATCTGAGAAAACTCTCTTTGCGCCACTGCAACCATATTGGCATTGTGATCGAATACAATCGCCCTAGAACTTGTCGTACCTTGATCGAGCGCAATAACATATTTCTTAGAAGTCATTATCTACCTATAGATTGTCAGCAGTGTTATTTTAAAAAGTGTTCTGCACGCTTGCGCTATATAACACTGTAAAAATTATCTTTACTAAGTTAAGACGGATAATCACCGATCTCAAGTCCGTTACACTCACAATGAGAATAATTGTGCTGTAAGCTATATTTAGCCTACAAAAAAGCCCCGCGAGTGCGAGGCTTTTTCAATGTAATCTACAGTTTCAAATTACATTTTATAGCTTAGTTGAATACCAGCTAACCAAACATCAGCTTCAACATCACCGCTATAATTAACTGATGCTAAACCCAGTAGGTCTTGAGTTTCGTCAATTGGCGCGTCCCCCACACCTTTGATGTAGGTCAAAGCAAAATCAACCGTTAGGTTTTTCGTTGCTTGATATCCTGCACCAGCACTGAACCATAAACGATCTGAATCTGGAATTGTTGTTGAACGGTATTCGTCTTGCGCAGCACCTTGATCTAGTGCCATACCGCCACGAACTAACCACTTGTCGTTAAGTTGATATGTTGTACCGACAGCAAAACGCCAGTTATCTTTGAAATTCTCTTCTTTAACTAAATCAGACTCCAATGGTAAACCCGTTGTTGAGTCAATTGGCTTAGTTTCGCCAGGGAAGTATGCTACTAACTCATCAAAAACACTCCACTGAGTCCAGTTTACACTTGCATGCATTGCCCAGTTTTCAGTTAATTGGTGATGTGAAGCTAACTCAGCAAATGCTGGTAACTCAATCGGTAAGTAGCCTTCAATGTGCACATCTTGACCGCCATCGTACAATAAGCCAGATGCAAAGCCATCTAACTCAAGTTCAACACCACTGTGATAAGCAAAGCCTAAACGATGCGCTTCATTGATCTGCCAGCTTGTGCCTAATTGCCAACCTAAGGCAATATCATCACCTTCCATATACTTAAGGCTCGCACCTGCATCAGGAAGTTGAGGGGCAAGAGTAGGAACGGCTTGTTTCACGCCATCAATCCAACCCGGCATAGATGCGCCAACATGGCCTTCACCATACACCACACGTAATCCGGCACCGACACTGAATGCTTCATTAACTTTATAAGCAATATTCGGGTTAAACTCGACAGTTGTAATCCCAGTTTCATTACCGAATAAAGACGCAGGATGGGTTGCATCAAGCTCTGTCGCTAAACCGTAATTTGAGTTAACCGCTAAACCCCAAGTCCAGTTGTCATTCAACTGATTAGAGTAATAAAAGTTAGGCACAACCGCACTATCAGCAAAATCAGTAGCATCCGCTGCAATAATGACAGGATCAGAATCTAATATTGGAGAAGAAATACTGACGTCACCTACCACATCAACATTTGGCATGATGTAAATCGCACCTGCTGAAAGTTGACGACCTTCAAGGTAAGTTAACATTGCAGGGTTTCTTGCTTGAGCCGAAGCATTATCTGCCATTGCCGCTTCACCAGCAAAAGCACGGCCTAAACCCGTTGATGAGTATTCCGCTAACTGAAAACCAGCTGCATTCACTTGAGTCGTTGCCCCGAAAAGCATGGCACTTACTGCCACAGTCAATAGTGTCTTTTTCATTATTAGTCTCTGTTTGTAGCAAATCTAATGTTTGCTTAATCTCTTACATCATTAGAGCAATTGCTCAATTTGAAATCGCGGCAAGTTTACTGATGCAGAATAAATTTACAAGCCAAAGCCTTAAAACAGAGTAAATAACTACAAAACCAGTAACAGAAAACATCTTTGGTGACACAGCTCACACCAAAAACGCCCTCTCAGAGACGTTTTTTAAAAAATACTCGCTAAGAGCCCAATAGAAAAATATCAAACAGAATAATAAAAATTTAAATATCAATCAGATAACAAAAATATATTACTGAACGCAAGTATCCCCAAAAAAGCAGTGAGTTTCACTACCTTTGTGTAAAACAATGAAAGATAAAAAGACAAAACCTTAAAAATCAAACTATTAAGCCAATATAATTTATATCAATCAATAAAAAAGCCCTTACTTATCATAGTAAGGGCTTTAGCTAATATAAACTTGGTACAAGTGTAAGCTTAAATGTTAATTTTAAGCCCAATAGCAACAATTTGATTAAACCTGTTTAAAATCACGTCACTAATCGCAGACATATTGTCATGGCGATTAACGACGCCAAGCAGGTATATTCGCCTCATAGTCCGTAATTGCCTGTGCATACTCTAAGGTTAAGCCAATTGCATCCAAGCCGTTTAATAACTTATGTCTAGCTGATTCAGCAATCGAAAAATCGAAAACACTCCCAGTTGGTGAGGTCACCGTTAACGACACTAAATCAACGGTAATATTCGCACCTTCACTGGCCTCAACCTCTACCATCAATTGATTGACTTGATCGTGAGTTAACTTAACTGGCAATAAACCATTATTGATCGAGTTGCCATAAAAAATGTCAGCAAAAGTGGGCGCAATGACCACACGCAAACCAAAATCGGCTAACGCCCATGGTGCGTGTTCACGACTTGAACCACAGCCAAAATTTTCTTGAGCTAATAAAATCGACGCACCTTTATAACGAGGTAAATTTAATGAAAAATCTGGATTATCTTGCTCACCCGCTTCATCTAAATAACGCCAATCATGGAATAAATGTACCCCAAAGCCATCCCTTGTCACTTTTGATAAGAATTGCTTAGGAATTATTTGGTCAGTGTCGATATTCGCACTATCAATCGCAACCGCTAGACCAGTATGTTGAGTAAAAGCTTGCATCTGTTTCTCTCTTCTAGTGGTAATGGATTAATAAGGCTTACGGATATCAACAAAATGACCAGCAATAGCTGCTGCAGCTGCCATTGCAGGGCTCACCAAATGTGTTCGACTGCCACGGCCTTGGCGACCTTCAAAATTACGATTACTGGTCGATGCGCAGCGATCGCCAGCTTCTAATCGATCATCATTCATTGCTAAACACATAGAGCAACCCGGTAAGCGCCACTCAAAACCAGCATCAAGGAAGACTTTATCTAACCCTTCTGCTTCTGCCTGTAATTTAACTTGTCCAGAACCTGGAACCACAATCGCAGTGACGCCATCAGCGACTTTACGGTTTTTAGCATGGTGCGCAGCTGCACGTAAGTCTTCGATACGAGAGTTAGTACACGAACCAATAAAGACTTTATTAATCGGAATATCAACCATTTTGGTACCAGAAGTTAGGCCAATATATTCAAGGGCTTTTTCCATGCTACTACGCACTGTCGCATTTGGCTCGCTCGCTGGATTTGGCACTTCTGCATCAATCGGAACCACTTGACCTGGATTTGTTCCCCAAGTTAATTGTGGTGCAATATCGGCAGCGTCTAAAATCACTTCTGCATCAAAGCTTGCATCTGGATCGGTTTTTAACGCTGTCCAATCCGCAACGGCTTGCTGCCAGTCATCGCCTTTAGGAGAAAACTCGCGCCCTTCAAGATAGTCGAATGTGGTTTGATCGGGCGCAACCATGCCTGCTTTAGCGCCCATTTCAATGGCCATGTTACATAATGTCATGCGACCTTCCATTGATAGCGCTTCGATAGCGTCACCACAGAACTCAACGACATAACCAGTACCGCCATCCATGCCTAAGCGACCAATGATGGCTAACACAATATCTTTTGCTGTAATGCCTTCAGCGACATGACCACGTACTTCCACTTTCATGGTTTTCGCTTTCAGCTGACGCATAGTTTGGGTTGCTAACACATGCTCAACTTCTGAGGTACCAATACCAAATGCCAATGCACCAAATGCACCATGTGTCGCCGTATGCGAGTCGCCACAAACAATGACAGTACCAGGAAGTGTAATGCCTAATTCCGGCCCCATTACATGAACAATACCTTGGTTAGGATGGTGAATATCATAAAGCTTAACGCCAAATTCTTTACAGTTTTGCGCTAATGTCTCCACTTGAATACGTGCCATTGGACTCATCGCATCTAAGCTCGCGCTCAATGTCGAGATATTATGATCCATGGTTGCAAAAGTTTTTTCAGGTGCGCGGAGTTTACGCCCTGCGGTTTTTAAACCACTGAAGGCCTGCGGTGATGTCACCTCGTGAACCAAATGGCGATCCACATAGATAATCGGCGCCTCAGCTTCTGGCGATGCCAGTACATGGGCATCCCACACTTTTTCATACAGAGTCTGAGCACCACTTGCTTGAGTTGCCATTACACACCTTCCTTAACAGCATTAGCGATAAAATCGCCCATTTCTGACGTTGTTTTAGCATTTTGGCGTTCATCAGCACTTAATAACTCGCCCGTTAAATAACCTTCAGACAAGGCTTTACTTACCGCACGCTCTATCGCACTCGCGGCTTCTTCAAGCTTTAAACTATGACGCAGCAATAAGGCAGCTGATAAAATTTGTGCCACTGGATTGGCAATACCTTGGCCGGCGATATCTGGTGCACTGCCACCAGCAGGTTCATACATACCAAAACCACTGCTATTTAAACTCGCAGATGACAATAGCCCCATCGAGCCCGTCAACATGGCAATTTCGTCAGAAATAATATCGCCAAATAAGTTTGAACATAACATAACGTCAAATTCATTCGGACGACGTAACAATTGCATTGTCGCGTTATCAATATAGATATGCTCAAGCTCTACATCTGGGAAATCTTTAGCGACGCCTTCAACAACTTCTCGCCATAATACTGAACAAGCCAGAACGTTAGCCTTATCGACTGATGTCACTTTTTTACTTCTGCCTTGAGCAGCTTCAAAAGCAATGCGAGCTATGCGCTCAATCTCGCGGCGGCTATAGCGCATCGTATCAAACGCTTCTTCATCAGCGCCTTCACCTTGGCGCCCTTTTGGCTTACCAAAGTAAATACCACCCGTTAACTCACGGACACATAACACATCAAAACCACGTGATGAGATATCACTGCGCAGCGGTGACATATGTTCAAGTCCTGTATGCAACTTGGCAGGACGTAAATTACAGAACAAATCAAAATGACCACGAAGCGGTAACAACGCGCCACGTTCAGGTTGATCATTAGGGGCTAGATGTTCCCATTTAGGGCCACCAACACTACCAAACAATACGGCATCTGCAGCTTCACAACCTTTCAAAGTTGATTCTGGTAACGGGCAACCATGGTTATCAATGGCAATACCACCAACATCGTACTCAGCATATTCAATATTTAGTGCAAATCTGGCTTCAACTTCTTTTAGCACTTTGCGTGCTTCAGCCATTACTTCAGGACCAATACCATCCCCTGCTAATACTGCTACTTGATAACTCATACTCCACCTAACTCCCTATCTTTATGAATCTGTTGTTTAAAATCAGCTACTTTATCTGCACGATAAATTAAGTTCATCACATGAACGAGTGCCTGTGCTGAGGATTCAACCACGTCTGTTGCTAACCCTAGACCATGGAAAGTTTGCTGATTGTATTCTGCGGTAATATCAACTTGGCCTAAGGCATTTTGACCTTCACCTTTCGCACCTAATTTGTAGTTAGTAATATTGATGGTGCGGTCTGTTGCTCTTGCAATGGCATTGTACGCAGCATCAACAGGACCATTACCGGTCGCCGCTTCTGTCATCTCTTTACCATCCACCGTAATACGCACTGTGGCAGTTGCCACGCCTTCTGTAGAGTCTGAATGCACCATCAAATGTTGTAATGCGTAATGATCATCATCTTGAGATTGAGCTTCCATAAACACTAAGGCTTCTAGGTCATAATCAAATACTTGACCTTTCTTATCCGCTAAATTCAAAAATTGCTCGTAAAGGCTATCCATATCGTAATCGGAAGCTTGGTAACCCATTTCTTCCATACGATGCTTAATGACATGGCGACCTGAGCGTGATGTCATATTTAAATTATTACGATTCAAACCAATGCTTTCTGGTGTCATGATCTCGTAAGTGTTTTTCGCTTTTAACATGCCATCTTGGTGAATGCCTGATGAATGAGAAAACGCATTGGTGCCCACGACAGCTTTGTTCGCTTGAATAGGCATATTACATAGCTGGCTCACCAATGAAGAGGTGCGATGGATCTCTTTTGCATTAATATTGCTTTCAAGCCCTAATAAACCTTTACGCGTCGATAGGATCATGGCGATTTCTTCTAATGAACAATTACCCGCTCGTTCGCCAATACCGTTTACAGTACATTCAATTTGACGAGCGCCATGCTCAACAGCAGTAATAGAGTTAGCCACAGACAAACCTAAATCGTCATGACAATGCACTGATATCACTGCTTGATCGATATTAGGTACACGATTAAATAGCGTTTGAATGATGCCACCGAACTCACTTGGCACGGTATAGCCCACGGTATCAGGAATATTAATGGTGCGAGCACCCGCTTTAATGGCTTGTTCAACCATACGGCATAGGTTATCAATAGGTGTTCGACCCGCATCTTCACACGAAAACTCAACATCATCAGTAAAACGGCGAGCATATTTAACAGCCCCAACAGCCATATCAAGTACGTCATCAAATGAACGTTTTAATTTGCTTTCAACGTGAATAGTCGATGTAGAAATAAAAGTATGAATACGGAACTGTTCAGCAACAGATAACGCTTGAGCTGCTGCATCAATGTCTTTTTCAAGAGCACGAGATAATGCACAAACACGGCTGTTTTTAATTGTTCTAGCAATGGTCTGCACTGATTCAAAATCACCTGGGGATGACACAGGAAACCCCACTTCCATAACATCAACACCCAAGCGCTCAAGCGCCAGAGCAATTTGCAGCTTTTCTTTAACCGTTAAACTTGCTGCTAACGCCTGCTCACCATCTCTCAATGTGGTATCAAATATTATGACTCTATTGGACATCAGTTTTCTCCATCGAACTTTGTTGTTCAGGTAAAAGTTTGTTCGGTTATCTAACAAATAACTGCGACGCCATTAAAAGTGTTTAGCAAGTCATTCGTCTATTTGTTTGTTCTAAAAATCAATTGGGTACAGAAACAAAAAACCCCGCGGCTGTTAGCGCGGGGTTTGTGAATGCAAGTAAACTTATTTAGCAAGTAACACAAAGGACTCCGCGCAAATTTTGCGTAAGAGAAGAAAGAGACCTAGGAGAATGTTACCACTATAAATATTCATTAAAGTTAACTAATTATTCTTAAATTGAAATGTTCTATACTGACTTTTTAACGTGACAAGCCTGCTGTGTCAACCCTATTTTATTCATCTTTTGTTCAATTATCCCTTAAAGCTAAATCAGACTCGACAGTCAATCTTCCCTAAAACAGTGTAGCGATAATGAAAAACCCAACGTAAACCTTGATATACGCTGATTCTAGGATTTATTTTCAAAAATAATTTGCATCAAACAACTAAGTATCATCACCAATAAAAAAGTGCATAAATTTTTTGAAGTGATTAAGCCATTTTTGTTATATCAGCCATGCGAATCAATACGCAGCCAGCAAACATTGAATATGGGACTAGCATAGTAACTGAATGAAATAGATCGTTCGTGATTAAAAACACCTGTTAATCATGTTTGCGCGATAACCTAATCAAAGCGGTTGCACACAAAGGAAGGCCATAACGAGAATGATGAAATCAAGCTAGTGAAATATAAGAGAGCTAAAATTGACGACAAACGAGAATTGAAGAAGTGAAGAACTGAGGAGGTGAAGAACCATCACGCTTTCATTACCTAGCATTAAAACGGCTCGCTAACATCCTTGATGATAACGCAATAAGCCTTGTACCAAAGATTAACTAGCTTTCGATTAAGTATTGGCTAATTTCATCCAAAAAGGCATTACCAAATCGGCTTAACTTACGCTCACCAACACCATTCACCGCTAACATTTCTCCGGCGCTCGTGGGTACCATTGCCGCCATTTCAGCTAATGTTGCGTCATTGAATACTAAGTATGGCGGAACGTCATGCTCTTCGGCCAGCTCTCTTCGTAGTAATTTCAGGCGTGCAAAGAGCTTTCTGTCGTATTGCTGCGGCGCACGAGAGGCGCTACTGCGACGTTTAGTGGTCACTAATTGAATACGAGGCTCTGCAAGTTGCAATGTCACCTCGCCTTTTAACACGGCTCTTGCTGATTCGTTGAGCTTAACAGATGAACCACGGGTAATATCTTGTGAAGCCAGACCAAGGTGAATGAGTTGACGTGTAACCGACAACCAATACTCATGGCTTTGCTCCTTGCCAATTCCCCAAGTGGATAACTTATTATGGCCACGATCCATCACATTGGCCGCTTTTGAGCCACGTAACACGTCAATGACCTGATTCACCCCAAAATGCTGGTTTAGTCTAAAGATACAAGACAAAACTTTTTTAGCATCTTCACTGCCATCATACTTTTTAGGCGGGTCAATACAGACATCGCAGTTACCACAAGGCTTATCAGCACTTTCATCAAAGTAATGCAGTAATACCTGACGGCGGCATGTTTGCGCTTCAGCAAACGCCGCCATGGTATTCATTTTATGGAACTCCACATCTTGTTGCGGACCTGGCTCAGATTGCTCAATTAAATGCTTCACGCGCCCAATATCAGCAGGGTCAAATAACATGTAAGCTTCAGCATCTAAGCCATCTCGTCCTGCTCGGCCTGTTTCTTGGTAGTAAGACTCCACGCTTTTCGGAATATCGTAATGCACTACAAAGCGGACATTGGATTTATTAATCCCCATGCCAAAGGCAACAGTTGCCACTACAATATCGATTTTATCTTTTAAAAATTTATCTTGAATATCAACACGTTCTTCTTGTGTCATACCCGCATGGTACGCAGCAGCGCTGAAGCCCTGCAGCTTGAGGCGATCAGCAACTTCATCAACACGGCGTCGACTACTGCAGTAGATAATGCCATTACTGCCTTTTTGCAGTTGTAAAAACTGCTTTAGCTGGTTAGCAGCATTGAGCTTTTCGACCACAGTGTAACGGATATTAGGTCTGTCAAAGCTAGATAATAAGCAAAATGGCGTGATATGAAGCCGCTGGCAAATACTCTCACGAGTTGCTTGATCAGCTGTAGCTGTTAACGCCATCAGTGGAATGTATGGAAATATCTGTTTTAGCTGACCAAGGGCGGCATATTCAGGTCTAAAATCATGGCCCCATTGACTGATGCAATGCGCTTCGTCAATGGCAAACAGAGATACCTGTAATTCATGTAAACGCTCAATAAAGTCAGGACGAAGTAAGCGCTCTGGCGATACATATAGCAGCTTAATTTCACCTTGATGCAAACGACGTAGTATTGCCACCGTTTCTTCACGAGGTAAGGATGAGTTCAAATAAGCTGCCGCAACCCCAGATTGAGTTAAGCTGTCCACTTGATCTTTCATCAAAGAAATCAAAGGTGACACCACTACTGTCAACCCTGGCAGTAATAAAGCTGGCAGCTGATAACACATACTTTTACCGCCACCTGTGGGCATGATAACTAATGTGTCTTGGCCGTTTAACGTTTGCTCAATAATCTCACGCTGACCTTCTCTGAAGTCACGATAACCAAATATCTGTTGTAAATGATAGCCGAGTGCGTCCTGCTCCAATGCTGGAGTGGGAACTGAAATCTGCTGCGGCTGTGCTTCTACTGAACCTGAGATATGATTGTCCATCTTTTGAGCTGAAGATAAGAAGCGCCATTTTAAAGCACTGCTGTGCATATGTCTCGAATCAATGCGCAATAGCTGACCTCAACTGCTCAAATATGCACCATTGATTTTATAAAGCTAATTAAGTTAGATTAAATACTCTATCTCATCACGTTCATGTATTTCAGCATGACTTGCTAACTAAAGGCCAACTATGACCACGGACGTTCAACGTAAAGTATTACAACAAGTGGCTGATATTTTTGATAAGCATGTTCCTTTTCATAATCTACTCGGATTAGAAATCAAGCGTTACGATATCGACGGTGTTGAAGTGGTGATTAAAATGAAACCCGAACTCATTGGCAATATTCATCAACACATATTACATGGTGGAGTGACAGCCACACTGCTCGATGTTGTCGGTGGATTAACCTGTTTTGCAGGCTTAGTTTCAAGCCGAGAAGATTGGACCATTGAAGCGTTAGAACAACGGCTCACTACGCTCGGTACAATTGATATGCGAGTCGATTACCTTCGCCCAGGCCGAGGAGAAATATTTACCGCTACAGGATGTGTGATCCGTTCAGGTAATCGTGTTTCAGTGTGCAGAATGGAGCTGCATAATGAACAAGGTACTCATATCGCATTTGGCACGGGAACTTATATGGTTGGCTGATATGATGGGTTGAGTAGCCGGATGCGAATAATTCAATTGAACATCAATGTCTATTTGGCAACTGTAAAGTTTTTGTATATTCAATATACGTAAAATGATTTCGCGAATTACTTGAGAGATTACCGTAAGCCACCTACAATCGCCTTCTTTATCGCTTCATACTGGATTCCCATGCAAGATCTTGAACATCGTAAAGGCATAGTCCTTGCCATTTGTGCCTACTGTCTATGGGGAATTGCACCACTTTATTTCAAGTTACTGAGTGAGGTTTCTGCGCTGGAAACTTTAGCGCACCGTGTCGTGTGGTCATTTATTTTTATTATCATTTTAATGCAGTTTTTGGGCGGTTTCTCTCGCTTAACGACCTTGCTGAAAAAGCCCAAACAGCTATTGGTGTTAGCACTCACCTCGGTGCTCATTGCAGCTAATTGGTTGATATTTATTTGGGCCATTAATAACGATCAAATGCTTGATGCCAGCTTAGGCTACTTCATTAATCCATTATTTAATGTGCTATTGGGAATGGTCTTTTTATCTGAGCGATTACGCAAATTGCAGTGGGCTGCAGTGGCGCTAGCCAGTATTGGCGTTTTGATTCAGCTCATTTCATTCGGCTCAATACCTTTAGTATCTCTGGCATTAGCAGCTTCTTTTGGCTTTTATGGTTTACTGCGTAAAAAGGTCAATATCGACGCTAAAACAGGCTTATTAGTTGAAACCGCTATTTTGCTCCCTATCGCACTCGGCTATTTAGCGCTCACATTAGACACAGCCAGCGCGAATATGCTGACTAATGATATGACAATGAACCTCACACTGATTGCAGCAGGTATTGTCACTACAGTGCCATTATTGTGCTTTGCTGGTGCAGCCATGCGCATTCCGCTATCGATGCTGGGATTCTTTCAGTATATCGGTCCCAGTATCATGTTTATTTTGGCAATATTTTTATACAAGGAACCATTCGATATTGAAAAGGGCATCACCTTTGGGTTTATTTGGAGTGCTTTAGTGGTCTTTACTACCGATATGGCACTACAACGACGCCGTCGTTTAAAGCAAAGCTAACAGCCAATTGACTTAATCCTGCCAAGCAGTCATTTTTGTCATTGCTGCTTGCGGGTTTTCTAACGATAACAACAACGAATACCCCTTTTCAGTGGGTAACAACAAGACATTCTCATTTGTAGTCACTGATACTAACGCCTTATCGCCGTTTTGCAGCGTAAACCATCCTAATGAGTAACCTGACAAGCCAAGACCATTCGTTCGTCTTGTAGGCATATATTGCGGCGCCTCAATAAGATTAATCACTCTGGCTTGCTGCCAAACTAATTCATCTTGCTGAAATACTTGTCCGTAGAGTGGAATAGTCAGTGTCACCTGAAGATTTTCCTCAGCCGATAACTCCGCGTGTTGCGTTTGATACAAGGTAATAGAAAACAAACCAAACACCGCAATAATTATCCCTAAGCTTGCGTAAACGGCCATGCTTGGCATCTTTTTCAGTTTTAAAAGTAACGTGAGCAGCAATAAGCCCATCATAACGCCGATGAAATTAGCTAAACCATTCGCTGTTAGCCCTGCCAGTTCTATATTCATTGATTTTCTATACCTAAAATTCGCTTTTATTAAGCGCCCGACTTAATAGAGCATGTGATTGGAATAATGCAATATTTTGCGAGCATAACAAAAATGCCACCCCATGGCTTAACATGTTGTGGCATTTCAGTAAGTATCAAACAATCACGTATTCAACATTAATGTTCAATCTAGTGTTATAAATAAACCTTATAAATCTAGGGCCAATATTTTTGATTTACGTTGAAAATTATATAGCTGCTTTTTGACATTCGGCAGCGCATCAACCTCAACAATATTAAAGCCATGCTCTAAAAACCAATGAATACTGCGAGTCGTTAAGGCAAATAGCCGTGAATAACCTCTGACTCTGGCTTGACCAATAATGTTATTCAATAGCACGCTACCTCTGTCGGCATCACGGTAATCGGGATGCACGACTAAACAAGCAAACTCACCGGCATTATCTTCTTCAAATGGATACAGTGCTGCACAACCAATCACCAAACTGTCACGCTCAATCAGCATAAACTGTTCGATTTCCATTTCCAGTTGCTCACGAGAGCGTCTAACCAGTATCCCTTGCTCTTCTAGTGGTCTAATTAAATCTAAGATACCACCGATATCGCCAATGTTTGCCCGACGTAATCGTTCGGCACTTTCGGTCACAATCTGAGTACCAATACCTTCACGAGAGAATAGCTCTTGCAACAAGGTGCCATCTTCAAGGTAACTCACTAAATGACAACGTGGCACGCCATTACGACACGCATCAATACTGGCTTTTAAGAAGGCCATAGTACCAACACAGGCTTCGCCAGCTTGATTCATGTCATCCCAAATAGCTTGCGCGCCATTTGGCATCAGCTCGGCAATCACCTCGCCTGACTCATCTAAAATGCCGTGAGTATTACTAAAGCCAATGATCTTATCTGCCTTTAACTTTATCGCCACTTGGGTGGCAACCTCTTCAGCCGTTAAATTAAAACACTCACCAGTCACTGAAACCGCCATAGGGCCCATGAGCACAATACAATTATTATTTAATTGACGCTCTAGCCCTTGGGTATCAATACGGCGCACTTTACCGGTCAGACAAAAATCAACGCCATCATCAATACCTAATGGCTGTGCAATAACAAAATTGCCGCTCACTAAGTTGATTTGCGCATTTTGCATCGGTGTATTACCCAAGCTCATCGATAAGCGAGCGGTAATATCAAATTGCACAGCACCGGCAACTTGCTTAATGACTTTAAGCGAGTCTTCGTCGGTTATACGCACACCATTGTGATACGTAGGCTCGATGTTCGCATCATGTAATGCCGCGTCAATTTGAGGGCGGGCACCATAAACTAGCACGACTTTAATCCCTAAAGAGTGCAACAAGGCGACATCATTGAGAATGCCTCTAAATTGATTATGTAACAGTGCTTCGCCACCAAGCATCACAACGAAGGTTTTGCCGCGATGCACATTGACATATGGCGCTGAGTGACGGAATCCATCAACAAGTTCTGTGGTTCTTAAAGGCACATTAACCCCTAACAAATAAACTTAACGGTATTCAGTGTCTATTTCAAAATACGACACCAAAAATAATTAATCAATATTATTGCATTTAAATTCACTTTAAAAGACTTTTATTGGGATATTTAGCGCTTTTTAGTATTTAACTATTCAAAAAAAGTCTCAAAAGCGGTGTCACGTTAGTATTCGATAAAATATCAGCTAGCCAATCACTTAATTAAAGCGACCCTTTTGCCATGGTTTGTAAAATAGTTGGCCAATATACAGGTAAGCACTCACTCATACGCAGCCTAATCAGCCAAGATGACAAGTTTAATACTCACACTAAATAATCAGCACAAAGCACTGTAAAGATATATTGCTACTTAAAAATGGATAAGACAGTTGGTATGACATAGGTGGGGCTGAAAAAAGGCCAAAAAAAAGCCCCTAAAAAGGGGCTTTTAAAAGGAGGAAAAATCAATTACTTGATTTTAGCTTCTTTGTAGATAACGTGCTGACGAATAACTGGATCAAATTTTTTGATTTCCATTTTTTCAGGCATGTTACGCTTATTTTTTTCAGTAGTGTAGAAGTGACCAGTTTTAGCACTAGATACTAATTTGATCTTCTCACGATTACCTTTAGATTTAGCCATTTTCTATTATACCTTCTCGCCGCGGGCACGAAGTTCTTTAACTACAACTTCAATACCTTTTTTATCGATGATACGGATACCTTTAGTAGATACACGTAGTTGCACGAAGCGTTTTTCTTCTTCTAACCAAAAACGGTGGTTTTGTAGGTTAGGTAAAAAACGACGACGAGTCGAATTTTTAGCGTGCGAACGGTTGTTACCAACCATCGGCTTCTTGCCAGTTACTTGGCATACTCTTGACATGTCAATCTTCTCCAAAAACAATTTTAAAACGCTCGAGCATTTATGTGCCTCGTGTGGCCGTCGCCCGAGGCACAAAGAGGGCGCATTTTATACACGATAACAAAACTAAGATCAAGTGTTGTTTAAAATATCCACCCACGTTCAGCAAAGGATATTATCTGCTGATCACCTACAACCATATGATCTAATAGAGAAACATCGATAGTAGAGAGGGCTTTTTTTAATCTGTCAGTAATTTGCCGATCTGCCTGACTTGGCTCTGCAATGCCAGACGGGTGATTATGACACACTATGACTGCCGCAGCCTTTTTCTCCAGCACCAACGCCACCACTTCACGTGGATATACTGATGCCGAATTAATCGTTCCGCGGAATAATTCTACAAACTGAATCACTCTATGTTGGCTATCCAACAATAATAATGCGAACACTTCATAGGATCGGTCTGCTAATTGTCTCATTAAATAGTCCCGAGTTAAATCAGGATTTATTAAAATTTGTCCTCGATGCATATTTTCTTGAAAAATTCGCTTCGAAATCTCCGATGCAGCCTGCATTTGAGCAAATTTTACCGGTCCAACACCCGCTAATTGACACACTTGAGACTGTGATGCTGAAAATAAAGCCCGTAATCCGCCAAATTCTGTGATCATTCCTCGTGCCAAATCCACCGCATTATGGCCTGCTAACCCATTTCGCAATAATACAGCCAATAATTCTGCATCTGATAAGTGCCCTGCACCATGATGAAGTAACTTATCTCGTGGTCCTTCTCCTTCTGGCCAATCTTTTATTGCCATAAACACTCCCTTGTTTATTGCTTAAATCAAATTCAGTCAATATTCCTGTTAGCTCACGCATCACTGCCAACATAACCATAGAGTATGGACGAAAATTTTAATTTCGGATCGTCACCATTTAGGTTGATTGTGATATTGTAGCGCCAATGAACTGGATAGCAGGATTGAGTAAACATGCTGACAAATAAAAAAGTCCTTTTGGGTATCGGTGGTGGCATAGCCGCGTATAAAAGTGCTGACTTAATTCGTCGCCTCAAAGAACGTGGCGCAGATGTTCGTGTGGTCATGAGCCAAAGCGCCATGGAATTTATCACCCCGTTAACCATTCAAGCTTTATCAGGTCACCCTGTTGCTTCTGACTTACTGGATCCCGCAGCTGAAGCTGCAATGGGGCACATTGAATTAGCTCGCTGGGCTGATGTAGTCATCGTAGCGCCAGCAACAGCAAACCTTATTGCCCGCATTAATGCTGGCATGGCAGATGAATTGCTAACGACCACCTGCTTAGCCACAGAAGCGCCAGTAATAGTGTGTCCAGCCATGAACCAGCAAATGTATCGTAATCAAGCCACTCAAGAAAACCTTGCCAATATTGCTCGCAAAGGCATCACAGTATGGGGGCCAGCGAGTGGCGACCAAGCCTGTGGCGAAGTGGGTCCTGGGCGGATGATGGAACCGTTAGCCATTGCTGAGCAGCTCATCAATTTCTTTGGCCCTAAACCATTAGCCGGAGTCAAACTACTCCTCACAGCAGGCCCAACTCGAGAAGCTATTGACCCAGTGCGTTATATTTCTAACCATAGTTCAGGCAAAATGGGCTTCGCATTGGCCACAGCGGCGACACAAATGGGCGCTGAAGTCACCTTAGTATCAGGGCCAGTCAATTTAGCGACCCCAAGTCATGTCAACCGTATTGATGTTGAATCAGCCCAAAACATGCTTGATGCTGTTATGGAGCATGTTGATGGTCAGGATATCTTTATAGGCTGTGCTGCTGTCGCAGATTACCGCATTGCTGAAGTAGCAGAATCAAAAATCAAAAAATCAGCTGAGAATATGCAGCTTGAGATGATCCGTAATCCAGACATTCTTGCCAATGTAGCCGCATTAAAAAATCGTCCTTTTACTGTAGGTTTTGCTGCTGAGACCGATAACGTAGAAGAATACGCCCGTGGCAAGCTTGAGCGAAAAAAGTTGGACTTAATTGCCGCAAACGACGTATCAATCGCTGGGCTTGGTTTTAATGCTGACGCCAATGCATTACATGTTTTTTGGCAGAACGGTAGTCAACAACTGCCAGCAACCGATAAACTGGCCCTAGCAAAACAATTACTTACTTTAATAGCAACAAAAATAAAAACATCATGAAGACACCTGTAGAATTAAAGTTACTCGACTCCCGCATAGGCAGCGAGTTTCCACTACCAAATTATGCCACACCAGGCAGTGCTGGTATGGACTTGCGCGCCATGATCGATACCACCATGGTCATTGAGCCAGGTAAAACAGTGTTAATCCCCACTGGGATTGCAGTACACGTTGCCGATCCAAGTCTTGCGGCAGTGATTTTGCCTCGCTCAGGTTTGGGGCATAAACACGGCATTGTGTTAGGTAACTTAGTCGGCTTAATTGACTCTGATTACCAAGGACCATTAATGGTGTCTTGCTGGAATCGTAGCGATGAGCCTTTTACATTAGAAATAGGTGATCGTTTAGCGCAACTGGTGTTTGTTCCTGTTGTTCAAGCACAATTTACCTTAGTCGATGAGTTTGATACCTCAGATCGTGGTGAAGGCGGATTTGGTCACTCAGGTACCAAATAACCTTTACAAGTAGTCACAAGCCTAGGAATAACAAATGGCGGCTAGCCCAAAAATAAATCGTCGTGAGCACATTTTACAGTGTCTCGCGCACATGCTGGAAACCAGCCCTGGCCAACGTATTACCACTGCTAAATTGGCAGCTGAAGTTGGTGTTTCTGAAGCGGCGCTTTATCGCCACTTCCCAAGTAAAGCAAGAATGTTTGAAGGCTTAATTGAGTTTATTGAAGACGCGATTTTGTCTCGTTTAAACCTGATTATGGATGAAGAGAAAGACACCATGAAACGCTGTGAATTAGTCTTACAGCTATTACTGGTCTTCTCTGAGCGTAACCCAGGTATTTCACGGGTACTCAATGGCGACGCACTACTGGGCGAGAACGAGCGTCTACGCAGCCGCATCAGTGGTTTATTTGCCAAAATTGAAACCCAAATTAAGCAAATACTGCGTGAAAAAACCTTACGTGAAGGCCATGGTTTTAATTTAGATGAAGCCATTTTAGCTAACTTATTATTAGCTATCGCCGAAGGCAGAATCGCCCAATTTGTTCGTAGTGAATTTAAACAAAAACCTACCGAGCACTTTGACGAGCAATGGCAATTTGTTCAGCAGCAGTTGTTACGCAGCTAAATCAGCCTTCAAAGTAGAATAATGTAAACGCACTTCGGTGCGTTTTTTATTGGCTTTTATTCATTACTAAAATCATAAGCCAATAAAAAATAAGTCATATTTGCTCTAGCTCGTGCTATACCCGACTAAAAAGGTCGGCTTTTTTTATGTCAGTAATATTAATTTGCTTCAAATCACGTTATTATCCCCCTCCCTCGTGATACGGCATTTGCAGCAGTATCACGGTTCATAACATACACTCAGAAGTACGCATTACCCCTGTGGTTGGAGGATAAGATGGCATTAAGTGAAGCTGCAATAAAGGTCAAAACAGCACTGACTGAGCAAGGGTTAGAAACCCCGATGCTGCCGCAAACTCATACTCCAGAAGCGCGTAAAGAAAAAATTGAACATCACATGAAAGAAGTGTTAACGCTAATGGCGTTAGACTTATCAGATGACAGCTTAATGGATACGCCTCGCCGCATTGCTAAAATGTATGTTGATGAGATTTTCTCAGGGCTTGATTATGAGAACTTCCCTAAAATCACTGTCATCGACAATAAGATGGGCGTTGATGAAATGGTGCGTGTGCAAGACATAAGCCTAACCAGCACCTGTGAGCATCACTTAGTCACCATTGATGGCTATGCGACTGTGGCCTATTTGCCTCGCACTAAAATTATCGGTTTATCAAAAATAAACCGCATTGTGCGCTTTTTTGCCCAGCGCCCACAAGTACAAGAAAGACTGACCCAGCAAGTCTTAGTTGCACTGCAAACGCTGCTCGAAACTAAAGATGTTGCCGTTAAAATGGATGCAGTGCATTACTGCGTTAAATCTCGCGGCGTGATGGACTCAACTAGTTCAACCACCACCACGGCATTAGGCGGGATTTTTAAATCAAACCCTGCAACCCGTGCTGAGTTTTTACACCAGTCTAAGTGTTAGTTAGCAATCATTAACCCTGCTAGCTGCAAAACAAACACAAAAAAGCCAGACATCAAGTCTGGCTTTTATTTTTAACGAAGGTGGATTAAATACCGTATTGCTCACGGTAAGCGCTCACTGACGCTAGCTCTTTTTCCATTCCTGGTTTTTCAGATAAGTAATTAATTAAATCACCTAGCTTAATGATAGATACGATAGCGCAGCCAAAGTCACGTTCAACTTCTTGAATCGCTGATAACTCGCCCTTGCCTTTTTCTTGTCTATCAAGTGCGATTAATACGCCCGCTAGGCTTGCATCGTGGGCTGCAATGATTTCCATCGACTCACGAATAGCAGTACCGGCGGTGATCACATCATCCACTAGCATCACTTTACCTGCAAGCTCGCTACCCACTAACGAGCCACCTTCACCATGATCTTTTTTCTCTTTACGGTTAAAGCAATAAGGCACATCTTTATCATGGTGATCGCAAAGCGCTACAACCGTCGTTGTCGCAATAGGGATACCTTTGTAAGCCGGACCAAACACTAAATCGTAGTCAATACCAGAATCAACCAATGCAGCAGCATAAAAACGACCTAAACGTGCTAAATCACGACCCGTATTAAATAAACCCGCATTGAAAAAGTAAGGGCTAGTACGGCCTGATTTTAAGGTGAACTCACCAAAGCGTAATACCTGACGCTCAAGAGCGAATTCAATAAACTCACGTTGATATGCTTTCACATTATCTCCTTAACACTGTTATCTGTTTTTATTTAATGACGACTAAGCCTAAATAAAGCTTAAAAAAAGGGGCTCTTATTAACAGAGCCCCTTAATCAAATACGTTTTAGCTTAATGCTGCTTTTTGCGTATCCACGATTTCGCGAATACCATGCTTAGCAAGCTCAAGTAAGCTTAATAACTCTTCGTGGCTGAACGGCTCACCTTCGGCAGTGCCTTGGATTTCAATCATCTTGCCAGTTTCAGTCATAACTACGTTCATGTCGGTTTCAGCCGCGCTGTCTTCGATGTATTCTAAATCGCAGATTGGCTCACCTTTATAAATACCAACGCTCACTGCTGCAATTAAGAACTTAAGTGGGTTAGTTTTTAAAATGCCTTTACCGCGCGCCCAGTTTAATGCATCTACTAGTGCAACACATGCACCAGTAATTGCAGCAGTACGAGTACCACCATCAGCTTGAATCACGTCACAATCGATAACAATCGTGTTCTCACCTAACGCTTTCATGTCTACTGCAGCACGTAAAGAACGACCGATTAAACGTTGGATTTCTTGAGTACGACCAGATTGTTTGCCACGGGCAGCTTCACGTTGCATACGGCTATGAGTCGAACGAGGAAGCATACCGTACTCAGCAGTTACCCAGCCTTGGCCTTGGCCTTTAAGAAAACGCGGTACGCCTTCTTCAAAACTTGCGGTACACAAAACTTTAGTGTCACCAAATTCAACCAACACCGAACCTTCAGCGTGAGCTGTAAATTGACGAGTAATCGTAACTGGACGAGATTGTGCAGGTGTTCTGTCGCTTGGGCGCATATGAATTTCCTATTTGTGGAATCGATGACAAATTCTGTATCTAATATTTGAATCTAGACTCAGCATCTAATATTTGAATCTAAGCTTATGCAGTTTAATTTCGTGCATATTTGGCTGCACATTATAGTGACTTGTTTGCGCGGATGCCACGCTAAACAAAACCCTTATTGGATTTTTATTAACAAAAAGGCACACTGGATTAGGATTCGGTGCAAAGGTTAAGGAAAATAATGAATATTGCCATATTTGGAGCTGGCTCTACCGGCTGCTACCTCGCAGGCGAACTACTGATGGCAAAACTGAATGTGAGCCTCATCTGCCGCGAGCGAATTAAGCGCAGCATTATTGAAAACCAAGGTATCACTCTCACCAGTTACCAAGGTTTACATCAAAAAGTGATGCCCAAGGCGTTAATTACCGAACTAGCAACAAATCAAAATATTGACTCTAACAGCAATTTACAAAACAAAGTAAACCCAGCTCCACTATTTGACGTTATCTTTGTCACCGTAAAATGCCACCAGCTAGCAGCCATTACCGAGCAATTACTGCAAATAACGCACTCACAAAGCAGCATTATTTTTATGCAAAATGGCTTAGGCAGCTTAGATGAAATATTACCGCTTTTAACACATCGTCATGTCAGCCAAGGGATTACCCCATTTAACGTGCTGCAACAGCCTAATGCGACGTTTCATAAAGGCACCGAAGGCCAATTTACCTTTGCCAGCACTCAACACACTAAAGCCATACAACAGGCAATGCGTAAAGCCCAACAAAGCGAATGCATCCTTGTTGATGATATGGCGCCTGTGATCCACGGGAAATTGCTACTTAACCTTAATAATGCACTCAACGCCATTACTGATGTGCCCATTAAACAACAGCTCAGTCAGCGCCGCACCCGCAAACTACTTAGCCTTGCAATGAAAGAGTGGCTAAGCGTGTGCAAGCAAGCCAAGCTGCCACTAACGCAATTTACCAAAGTAAAACCCACATGGTTGCCATTAATACTCTCAATGCCAGATTGGTTATTTAACCTCATAGCTAAGCAAATGCTGGACATAGACCCTAAAGCCCGCTCATCGATGTGGGAAGATATTCAAGCCAAACGCCAAACTGAAATCGACTATCTCAATGGCGCTGTGGTCAATCTAGGTCGACAAGTCAATGTCAGTACCCCTGTCAACGCCGCTATTACCGCAGGCATCAAACAACTTGAACAAGGCCAAACTGTCGATATTGACACATTATTTTAAGCAGTTTTAATTAGAGCAAAAAAAGGCCGCGACTTTATCAAGTCACGGCCTGTTATCGATTCATATTAAACCAATCTCGCGTTTACTTTTGCTTTCTCACAAACGGTAATATCAGTAAGGCTACGCCTACCACTAAAAATGGAATACTCAATAACTGTCCTGCACTCATGGTCCATTCTGTAGCGTATGCAGCTTGCTTAACCTTGACCATTTCGATGGCCCAGCGGGCGCTGAACACACTGCACAAGAACAAGCCAAAAATCACGCCGTGCTTTTCTTTTAAGTTAGTAAACTTGTACACCGCATAAAGCGAAATAAAGATAATTAAGTAACTAATCGCTTCATATAACTGCGCAGGATGGCGCGGTAATAAATCCACACGCTCAAAAATAATGCCCCAAGGCTTAGTGGTCGGCAGACCTAAAATTTCTGAATTGGCGAAGTTGGCCATACGCACAAAAAAGCCAAATATCGCGGTCGCAATGGCTAATCTGTCGAGCAAAAACAAAAACGGCATATCGGTTTTACGCTTGTAATAATACAGCGCTAATATCGCCCCTAACCCGCCGCCATGGCTGGCTAAACCGCCTTCCCAAATAGCTAAAATTTTCATCGGATTGGCAAAATAGTAACTTGGATCGTAAAAAAAGCAGTGTGCTAAACGTGCGCCAACAATAATCCCTATCACACAGTACATCAGTAGATTATCGAGCGATTCAACATCCAAGCCTTCTTTTTTATACATGCGCTTCATTACCTGAAACCCACTCGCAATGGCCAAGGCAAACAAGGCACCATACCAATGTACTTTAAGACCCATAAACGAAATTAACACAGGGTCGAGATTCCACACAAAATGGTCCAATTGACTACTCCAAAATAATAAAACAGCTAAACCTATCAGGCACAAGCAGCAGATGTAGGCTTACTATAAACAATTCAATCGTGTAATTCGATGCTCATTGCCAACAACACGTTAATTACCAGTAACAAGCAGCCTTGATAAATCCATTCGCCCGCACATATGTAGCCAATATGACCTAAAAAGTCGGCGTAAGTTGCATATTAATGTAAAACCTAGTCCATAAGCTTTTGTATACTTTGACCTTCACTGCTAGCAGACTATAATCGACACCATACAATTGCCGCTAACTTAATCAGGGTTCAAACATGATCCAAAGTATGACCGCCTACGCTCGCATTGAGCATAAAGCCGAATGGGGCACTGCCTCTTGGGAAATCCGCTCAGTCAATCAACGCTACTTGGAAACCTACCTGCGTTTACCAGAGCAAATGCGTAGCCTTGAGCCTGTATTACGTGATCGCCTGCGTAAGCGCTTAAACCGCGGCAAAGTAGAAGTAAACTTACGTTACGAATTATCAGAGTCTGGCAGCAGTGAAATGCGCCTAAACCAAGACTTAGCCAAACAACTGCTGAACGCTGCTGATTGGTTAAAGAAAGAATCTAGCCACGGTGAACTTAACTTAGCAGACATACTACGCTGGCCTGGTGTGATGGCCGGTGCAGAACAAGACATGGGTGAAATTAATAAAGATTTACTTAGTGCATTTGACGGCGCCGTTGCACAATTTATTGAAGCCCGTGGCCGTGAAGGTGAAGCCATCAACACTATGTTGCAAACTCGCCTAGACCAAATTGTCGAGCAAGTAGCAATCGTGCGTGAACACATGCCAGCCGTTATGCAATGGCAACGTGACAAGCTCACCAACCGCTTAGCCGAAATCACTGGCGAACTTGATCCAGCCCGTATGGAACAAGAAATGGTATTGCTTGCACAAAAGATGGATGTCGCAGAAGAGATGGACCGCCTTGACGCACACGTTGCTGAAACGCGTTTAATCCTCAAAAAAGGAGGCGCACAAGGCCGCCGTCTAGACTTCATGATGCAAGAGTTCAACCGTGAATCTAACACCCTAGCGTCTAAATCAATCAGCGCAGAAGTCACCGCCGCAGCGGTAGAGCTTAAAGTATTGATTGAACAAATGCGTGAGCAGATCCAAAACGTTGAGTAATTAGATTTCTTTATACTCAAGCGTTAAAGCCCAGCGAGTGCTGGGCTTTTTAATGCTTGACTCACCCTTAAATTTTACTCTTTCCAATCTATGGGTTAACTTACCTGATAATTAGCTTAAGTGGCTCATTACATCTACTAACTAAAACAATAAACACCCCATTTAACGGAAAGGATTTCCTGTGAATACATCATTAACTCATATTGCTCTAACCACCGTACTCTCTGCCTTAGCTCTAATGCCAATCACCTCTCAAGCGACTGAACAAGACAAACAAGCTTTGTTACTTGAGTGGATGCAGGGACATTTCGATAGTCAGCAGCAATCAATCGACGATAAAGATTTTTATAATATTCACCTTAATATGGTGCAGATTTGGCCTAAAGAAAATTCGACGTGGCTTTATGTAGAGCAAGCTGCTGCAACGCATTTAGATAAGCCATATCGTCAACGCGTGTATGAAGTGACGGCATTGTCTGACACTAAATTTTCCAGCAAGGTATACACTTTTGAAAACGACAAAAGCTTTGCGGGTGCTTACAAAAATGCGGCGCCGCTTAGCGAACTCACACCAAGTGACTTAACTGAAAAAGCAGGGTGTACGGTCTTTTTAACTTGGTCTGAGGCTGAGCAGCACTTTGCAGGCTCCACCGATGAGAAAACCTGTTTAAGTCAGCTGCGCGGGGCAAGCTATGCCACATCTGAAGTGACCGTAACCAAAGACAGTATTGTTAGTTGGGATCGCGGCTATGACAGCGAGGATAAGCAAGTGTGGGGCGCAGAAAAGGCTGGCTATATATTCTTGAAGCAATAATCCGCTTTATCACTTCTAGTGCAATTGCATGTTAGCGAAGCTGTCTTTTTATCAAAGCTGGATTTTTATCAAAGCTGGATTTTTATAAAAACGGCATTCTGACAGCTTCGCTTTCATTTACTTTCTGCATTTTAACGCTATACCACTGCGAGTGTGCCCTGCTTACAGCGAAAGATTTTTCCATTAAAATTACTAGTCAAAGCTGACTTAATCTATGGCTATGTTACAGTGAACCTTATAGCTGAATTCATCACCAAGTTATCGTTATTAAAGAAGGTTTTGTGGAACAAGTTACTATCGTCATTGATTTTTTAGCAACTTATAAGTTGTTTGTTACTGTACTAATTATCCTACTGCTGTCGATGCTTAAACGCTTTGTGGTGTCTAAGATCCGTGGTGATGTGGCTTTTGTGAGTGAAGGACAACGTAAATGGATGTCTCGCACCAAAAACGGCACCTTTATTTTAATCGTCATGGTGTTGTTTTTACTGTGGCAAACCGAGATTAATAAATTTGCACTATCGGTAACTGCGATTGCGATTGCCTTTGTGGTGGCGTCAAAAGAAATCATTTTGTGTTTTACCGGCTCGATACAACGTGCAAGCTCACGCTCATTTGTAATTGGCGACTGGATTGAAGTGGGCAAGCTGTGTGGTGAGGTCATCGAGCACAATCTAATGGCGACGGTGATCCAAGAGATTGATTTACACCATGGTCAGTACCATTACACGGGGAAAACAGTCACCTTCCCTAATAGTATGTTCTTTAGTTATGCGGTGAAAAACCTTAACTTTATGAAACGCTATGTGTACCACAGCTTTACGATTACAGTGGTTGAGTTTGTAAACTTGTATCCGTTGTTCCCAGGTTTAGTTGAAAAAATTGAAGCTCACTGCGAAGACTTTTTAGAAGTCGCCACCCGCTACAACAATGTGATAGAAAAGCATGCAGGGGTCGATTTGCCAGGGCCAGAGCCTCATATTCATATCCATAGTGGGCCTGCTGGCGAGCAACTAGTGAATATCATGATTTTTTGCCCGACTGAACGTGCGACCCATTTAGAGCAACATATTAGAGAAGACTTTATGATTGCTTTTCATAAGGCATTTCCAAAGTCTGCGGCAAGCGAATAACTCTTACAAACTGAACGAAAAAGCCACTCAATTGAGTGGCTTTTTATTAATGATGGCATTGACGTTATGCTGTCTAAAAAAGAGGTTTAGCGGTGACTTGAGTGCAATTTATCGTGCAGTTGATGCAAGTCTTTGACTTCAAAGGTGGGGGTAATCCCATCGACCACATCCTTTCCATGATGATTAAGCCAACAGGTATCAATACCTGCATTAACGCCACCAAGAATATCCGAATGCAGGTTATCACCCACCATCAATACAGTGTTTTTGTCTGGATGACCCATTAACTCAAACGTGTGCTCAAAAATACTCACATCGGGCTTAGCTTTGCCAAACTGTTCAGAAATCACTACGTGTTCAAATGCAGGTTTAAATCCAGTGCGTTCTAATCGCACATTTTGTAATTCTGTTAAGCCGTTAGTGATGATCCCTAAACTGGCTTTACCTTCTAAACTGTTAATGAGTTTTTTAGCGCCCGGTAACGGCTGACAAATATCAGCCATAGCAGCTAAAAAGTCGCTATTAAGCTGCTTGGTCGTTAAGCCTAATTTGGTCGCCCAGTGTAAAAAGCGTGTGTGTTGCAGCTCCGCGGCATCGATTAATCCTTGCTGATAATCAACCCATAACTGCTTATTTACGGTTTGATAAAAAGCGAAATCACTGGCATTAAATTCGATATCAAAGCGAGAGAACATCAGCTGTAAACCAGCAAAAATATCAAAATCAAATAGGGTTTCGTCGGCATCAAACAAAATCCACTGGTACTTCATGATTTACCCTTACTGATATATACAGTTGGCTGAATTATTCAAATAGCGCCATCAGTTGCGCTTCTTGTGCAACTAAGCTTTTGTATACGGTTAACTGGTTGGCAGCTCTGTCGAGGTTATGGCCTTCGCGATGAATACCGAAATACACATCACCATTTAAGTGATCGGTTAAAAAGCGCGACCCAAGCATTAACGCCATTACCTTTATGCCTAACCACAAACTACGTTTTTCTAGCGGGGTTAAAATTGCAGCTAATTGGTCGGTATACGCTTGGGTGGCTGCAGCAATGATTTCAGGACGAGCAACGACCTTATCAAGTGCTGTTGAGTCTTCTTCCTCTGGTGAGCAAAACGCGCGCACCATGTCACCAAAGTCATACATTAAGTAGCCTTTCATGCAGGTGTCGATATCAATAACTGCCATGCTCGACATGTCACGTTTATCGAATAGCATGTTGTTGATTTTGGTATCGTTATGGCAAACTCGCAGCGGTAATTGGCTTTCTATTTGTTCAAGCTCTGCGAAAAGTGCCTGCTGAGAAAGCACAAAGTCAGCCCAAGGCTTACAATGCTCAAGCCTGCCTGCGTTATCTTCGGCAATGGCTTGTTTAAGCTGCTCGATACGTTGCGGTAAGTTTAAAAAGTTGGGAATAACATCGATTAGGCTGTTGGCATCTAAGTCACTTAATGCGAAAGCGAAGTGACCAAAAGCACTGGCCGCCATTTCAGCTTGCTCAGTATTGGTCACGACTTCAATCGTATGGCTGTTAGCTAAGTAGCTAATGGCGCGCCAGTAACCTCTATCACCAAGGTCGACAGATAAGCGACCATCTTTTAATACGACAGGCGAAATGACATCAAGCTGATACTCACCAAGAGTGGACTTTTGTATTAGGTGATGACTGACTTTTGCCGCATTTTCGATTAATACGTCTGGCTCGGTAAACACAGTAGTATTAATTTGCTGTAGCACAAGTTGCCCTGTAGACCATCTCACCAAAAAGGTTTGGTTAATATGGCCATTGCCTAACGGGGCAATACTGGCATTTTCATCAGTAATTCCATACAAAGGCAAAATTGTTTGCCTAATAAACTCCACCACCCAACACTCCATATTTTTTATCGCGAGCCCGATAGTCTAATCCATCCCTGAGCACAAGACTAGCTATGCACCAGTAATGCCTTAAAACTCAACAAAAACGACACTATTCCCACTATCTCACGAGGTTAAAGGCTTTTTAAGTAGTGCGCAAAATCAGGTTGACTAGACAATGTTGCTTGGCTGCCCTTCAAACTAAAATTAAATCCGCACATTTTAAAACTACCTCGCATGGCTATATTGTTGATGATCTTAGCGTTATCTAGAGGAGAAAAACGAGCTTCAGTACCGCTGTCTGCCATTAAATCTACCTGCATAGGGCGGAATTTGCTGCCGTCGTTAAACACTAATTCAGCACAGCGTTTATCACCTTCTGCGTTATCTAAACGCCAAATAGATTGCGCATCGCCTTCATCACCTAACCAGCGAATGATTAAAATATCTTGTTGTAAAATCAGCCAAAACCCATCTGGGAGCTTAACGCTTGCTGTCTCGCTAATGATTGCAGGCTGCTCGATAGGCGCTATTTCTACTGGCTCTTGTTCAACATCGCTGTTAGTAAATAGTAAGCTTATGAGGTAAATAATTACCGTAATGACACTAACAACACCCAGCCCTTTAGCTAGCATCATTAGCGTTTTTTGATTGTTTTGTCCCCAAACAAGCCATGACTTTAGCAGTTCAGATAACGAGCCAGACTCTAATGCACCACGGTCAACTCGGTAGGTCGGTTTATCATCGCTTTCATAAGCGGCTTGCTCATCAATATTATGTTGTTGGGCTTTAATATCATCTTTATAAACGGTTTCATGCTGATAACCTGGCTCATAACTGACATCATCGGCATCATAAACAGATTGCTCATTATCTTCAGTCATTGATGAAAACGCATGCTCGCCGCCCATAACTGGCTCTTGTCTTCGGCGTACATCGCCAAGCTTTACCGATGCTTTAGCATGAGGCCCAAAGTAGCCCATAACATAAGCAGGTTTACGCTGATTTGTTTTAGGCGCAGCAAGCCAAGCAAAGCCACCCGCTGTCAGCGCAGCAAGAATAAAAACAATACTAGACACAGCCACAGGGAAGCTAAAACTGAGCGACATACTAAACAGCAGCAACAACAGTACAGGGATCGCAAGCAACGTATTGGGTTTAGCCGCATCTTTTAAGCGACGTAAAGTGCTTAACGCGCAAATAGGTAACGCTAAGACAGCTGCAATTAATGTCACAATCGAGTTTGAAAAAAGTTGCGCAATCAATAACACAAAGACTAAGCAGCTTAATTGAATGGCTAAGGCTCTTAGGCCGTTATCTCGACCTTGGCGACAAAATAAGGAGGCGAATGACACAAGCAATCCCAATATCTAAATAAATGAACTGTTGGCAGACTAAACAATTTCAACGCTAAAGTCAGTGAAACCCACGTAAAATGGCACAAAAAAATGCTAAAAAGCACTATTTGGTACTAAATCGAAGGGGAAACTTATCCATTGTCTTTTTCGATTAAGGTTAAATTCAGGCTAGTTAGGTGCTGCATCTATATCAGTCGGGGATTGAGTGCTAAATTCAACGCAGAATTCTTTGCTATTTTTAGTGCAGATTTTTGCATTTTTCTCTATCACAAATCTCGCAAATTGTATGGCTTTGAGTATAATACTCGGCCTGATAAATAATCTGGTTGGAAATTGCACTATGAGCGCTCGAGGAAATCTATTTATTGTGTCTGCCCCAAGTGGCGCCGGTAAATCTTCACTTATCTCTGCTTTACTGAAAGATAAGCCAAGCGACATGCAAGTGTCTGTGTCTCATACCACCCGTCAGCCACGTCCAGGTGAAGTGAATGGTCAACATTATCACTTTGTCTCGGTTGAAGAGTTCAAAGCGCTTATTGCTGAAGAATCCTTCTTTGAATGGGCTGAAGTGTTTGGTAACTATTACGGCACATCCCGCACGGTTATTGAACAAACATTAGCAAATGGTATTGATGTATTTTTAGATATTGATTGGCAAGGCGCTGAACAAGTCAAAAAACTCATGCCAGAAGCCATTGGGGTATTTATTTTACCTCCTTCAAGAGCTGAACTTGAACGCCGTTTAACTGGCCGTGGTCAAGACAGTCAAGACGTCATTGACGGACGTATGGCTGAAGCTGTATCAGAAATGTCACACTATAAAGATGCAGATTATATTATTGTAAATGATGATTTTGACGTGGCTTTAGGCGATCTTTGCGCGATCATTCGCAGTCAAAGATCAACCTGTGCTAGTCAGATCCATACTCACAGTGGTATGATTAACGATCTGTTGGCAGATTAATTGTCATAGTGTACAATTTTGCGTCATTTTTTTCCCATAGATAACACTGGAGTTTCACCACATGGCTCGCGTAACTGTAGAAGACGCCGTAGAACAAATCGGCAACCGTTTTGACATGATCCTGGTTGCAGCGCGTCGTGCACGCCAAATCGCTGTGCAAGGTAAAGACCCTATGGTTGAAGAGATGAATGATAAGCCAACGGTTATCGCTCTACGCGAAATCGAATTAGGCTTAGTCACCTCTAACACTTTAGATGCTGACGAACGTCAAACTGTTCGTGAGCGTGAAGCCGCTGAAATTGCTGCTGTTGCAGCAATTGCTGAAGGCCGTACGCTTTAAGGAGTAGCGCCACTTGTATCTGTTTGAAGGTCTTAAGGAGTCTGCGTCAGGTTATTTAGAACCCGCGCAAGTAGAGTTACTCAAGCAGGCGTACATTGTTGCGCGTGATGCCCATGAAGGGCAAATGCGCACAAGTGGCGAACCCTATATTACCCATCCCGTTGCGGTAGCCCGCATTGTGGCTGACATGCGTCTTGATCACGAGACATTAATGGCAGCCCTGCTTCATGACACCATCGAAGATACCCCAGTTACCAAAGAAGAACTCACTGAGTTATTTGGCGTAACCGTGGCTGAACTCGTTGAGGGTGTGTCAAAACTCGATAAAATTAAGTTTCGCGATAAAAAAGAAGCCCAAGCCGAAAACTTCCGCAAGATGATGATGGCAATGACGCAGGATATCCGCGTTATTCTAATCAAGCTTGCTGACAGAACGCATAACATGCGTACTTTGGGTGCATTACGTCCCGACAAGCGTCGTCGTATTGCTCGCGAAACCTTAGAAATTTACGCACCGATCGCCAACCGTCTTGGTATTCATAATATCAAAAGCGAGTTAGAGGATTTAGGTTTCCAAGCCTATTATCCAATGCGTTACCGTGTGCTTAAAGAAGTCGTTAAAGCAGCCCGTGGTAATAGAAAAGAACTGATTAACAGTATTGAAGGTGCGATTACGACTCGTCTTGAAGATGCCGGCATTAAAGGCACTGTCAAAGGTCGTGAGAAAAACCTTTATTCCATCTATCGTAAGATGAGCAATAAAGAACTGCAGTTTCAAGAAGTCATGGATATCTATGCGTTCAGAGTCATGGTCGATTCCATTGATACCTGTTACCGCGTATTAGGTGCCATGCATGGTCTTTACAAGCCACACCCTGGGCGTTTTAAAGATTATATTGCGATTCCAAAAGCCAATGGTTACCAATCATTGCATACCTCATTATTTGGCCCTCATGCGGTTCCAGTTGAAGTACAAATTCGTACTGAAGAAATGGACTTAATGGCAGATAAAGGGGTTGCTGCTCATTGGATGTATAAGAGCGGCACCAGTAGTTCGCAACAAAGTACCACTCAAATTCGTGCCCATAAATGGATGCAAAGTCTGCTGGAGCTGCAACAAAGCGCCAGTAGTTCATTCGAGTTTGTGGAAAACGTTAAAACCGAACTCTTCCCAGAAGAAATTTACGTCTTCACGCCTGAAGGTCGTATTTTAGAACTTCCGGTTAACTCGACTGCCGTCGATTTTGCTTACGAAGTGCATACTGATGTGGGTAATACCTGTGTTGGCGCACGTGTAAACCGTCAAGCATACCCACTCAGTCAGCCATTAATCTCCGGTCAAACAGTGGAAATTATTACCGCTAAGGGCGCACGTCCAAATGCCGCTTGGTTAAACTTTGTGGTAACCGGTAAAGCGCGCGGTAAAATCCGTCAAGTACTGAAGAGCTTGACCAGTGACGATGCTGTAGCATTAGGTAAACGCCTATTAAATCATGCCTTGGGTGAAACCAAGCTTGATAGCATTGATGCTGAGCAACTGGATAAGGTCATCTCTGAAACCAAACATGACGATTTAGAGTCACTCTTGGCGGATATCGGCTTAGGTAATGCCATGAGCATTGTGATTGCTCAGCGGTTACTAGGTAAGAACCTCACGACTAAGAACGAAGATGACGACGATCATGAAGAGCATTTAATGCCAATACGTGGTGCTGAAGGTATGCTTGTTACCTTCGCAAACTGTTGTCGCCCTATTCCTGGTGATGCCGTCGTTGCCCACGTGAGTCCAGGTAAAGGCTTAGTGGTTCACATGGAAAACTGCGCCAATATTCGTGGTTATCAAGGTGAGCCTGATAAATATATTCCAGTACATTGGGATAACGTTGAAGGCGAAACTTACCAAGCTAACTTGCGGGTTGAAATTGTTAACCATCAAGGCGCTCTAGCTAAGATCACCAATATTATCGCTGCGGCAGGCTCAAACATTCATAACTTGAGCACTGAAGAACGCGATGGCCGTGTTTACCTCATTAACCTGCGTATCTCGGTTGATGATCGTGTTCACCTCGCCAATGTCATGCGCCGTATTCGCGTATTGCCAGAAGTCTTGCGCACCTCACGTAATCGCTAGTAAGATTGCTAATCTAACTTTCCTAAGCTGAATGACTCTAACTCTATGAGGCAGCTTAGGTTTGCTTGCATTTTATTTTCAATTTTGAAGTTTTTACTTTCGCAGAGGGCGTCATGGCAGAAAAAATCATTATCGCAACCGATAAAGCTCCACAAGCAATTGGCACATATTCTCAAGCTGTAAAAGTGGGTAGCACTGTTTACCTATCAGGCCAAATTCCGTTAGTCCCAAGCACAATGGAAATGGTCAGCGATGACTTTTCTGCGCAAGTTGTGCAAGTATTCGAAAACTTAACTGCAGTATGTGAAGCCGCTGGCGGCAACATGTCAGATATTGTGAAGCTCAATATCTTCTTAACTGACCTTTCTCACTTTGCAACTGTAAATGACATCATGGCTAAATACTTCAGCCAACCTTACCCTGCACGTGCTGCAATTGGTGTAAAACAGCTTCCAAAGGGCTCTTTAGTTGAAATGGATGGAATAATGGAGATCTAGGTCACAAACCGACTTTTCCTCTACAGGGCGCCAATAGGCGCCCTTTTTATTAGAGCTATTACTCGATAACGGTTCACATCTCAGCTGAATATGCTAGTTTATTAGTTGTATTTATTAAAAATTAACAGCTTAACGTTTGCGAAGAATGCGTTAAATCGCCATACTGATAATCATCGTGTTCATTATTTACTCGTTCAATGGGAGCCAGTTAGTGTAATACCTGAAGATGTTACATATGTGAGTACTAGTCGTACTTTATGCATATATATAACGTTTTAGGCCTACATAACTGGTCTGAACTGATTAAATATTCAATGCGATTACA
Organism: Shewanella sp. 10N.286.52.A9; assembly: GCF_041468985.1. Taxonomy (NCBI): domain Bacteria; kingdom Pseudomonadati; phylum Pseudomonadota; class Gammaproteobacteria; order Alteromonadales; family Shewanellaceae; genus Shewanella; species Shewanella sp. 10N.286.52.A9. The sequence continues at coordinate 56,937 of NZ_JBFRJQ010000001.1, forward strand.
ATAGATTATTACGTTAAAGACATTGAAATAAACACGACCTACATTAAAACAAAAAAGAACATGGAATCGTCAATGGAAAATCTAATGAAAACGCCAGTAGAAATGTTGTCGCACTGGGTAGAAACCCAGGGTAATGAAGTCTATTTACGCCAACCTATCAATGGTCAGTACGTTGACTTTACTTGGCGTGAAGTACAACAAAAAGTTCAGCAAGTTGCCGGTGCACTGCGTCATTTAGGCTTAGTACCAGGCGATAAAGTCGCAGTACTTTCTAAAAACTGTGCTGAATGGTTTATCACTGATTTAGCATTAATGCATGGCGGTTATATCAGTGTGCCGATTTACCCAACAGCAAATGCTGAGACTATTCGCTATGTCCTTGAGCATAGTGAAGCTAAAGCCATTTTTACAGGTAAATTAGATTTCTGGGCAGATCAAGAAGCGGGGGTAGGTGGTGAAATCTTACGTCTTGCAATGCCATATGACACCATGCCTTCTCAGTATCACTGGGACAAAATTCTTGAACTTGGCACGCCATTAGTTGATGCGCCGACGCCAACCGCAGAGCAAGTCATGACGCTGATTTATACCTCAGGCTCTACCGGTAAACCTAAAGGCGCAATTCAAACATTTGGTAGCTACGGTTGGACTTGTGAAGCCGTCGTACGTGATTTAAAAACCAATACCACTGACAGATTATTATCTTACCTGCCATTAGCCCACATTACTGAGCGTGTCGCAATTCAAGGATCGTCATTCTACTCAGGTTCTTCGGTCGCCTTTGTTGAAAGCCTAGACTCGTTTGTTGCAGATGTGCAGCGTTGTCGTCCTACGGTATTTTTCTCGGTGCCACGTTTATGGACACTATTCCAGCTCAATATTATTGAAAAAGCCGGTGAAGCTAAATTGGACTTCCTGCTTAAAGTCCCCATCATTAGCAGCTTAGTTAAACGTAAGATCCAAAAAGGCCTAGGGCTGGAACATTGTCGTTTGCTGGGTTCAGGTTCAGCACCTATTCCACCAAGCCAGCTTGAGTGGTACCACAAAATCGGCATGAACATTTCTGAAGCTTGGGGCATGACTGAAAACTGTGCTTACTCGATAATTAACTTCCCATTCGATGCCACTAAAATTGGTACAGTGGGGCGCCCAGTCGAAGGTTGTCAAGTGCGCCGTAGTGACGAAGGTGAGCTGATGGTTAAAAGCCCTGGCTTAATGCAAGGCTATTACAAACAAGAAGAAGTCACCAAAGCTTGTTTTGATGAAGATGGGTTTTTCCATACTGGCGATTTATGTGAAATTGATGATGAAGGCTTTATCTCAATTACGGGTCGCGTTAAAGACAACTTCAAAACCTCAAAAGGTAAGTATGTTGCGCCAGTCCCAATTGAGCGTAAGTTAGCTCAAGATTCACATATTGAATTATTGTGTGTCATTGGTTCGGGTTTACCGCACCCTGTGGCATTGATTCAATTATCAGAAGGTGCTGCGTTGCAACCTCGTGAAGAAGTACGCTCATCACTCAAGGCGACCTTAGACAGCATTAACCCTAACTTAGAATCACACGAGCATGTTGACGCTATGGTTGTGGTAACAGAGCCTTGGACCATTGAAAATGATGCAATGACACCAACGCTTAAAATTAAACGCCACGTGCTAGAAAAGCAGTTTAGTGCCAAAGTTGATGGTATTCGTGGTGCGAAAATTTGCTGGGAAGATGAAATTTAACCCGCTGTTTGGTTAGACTGATTAAAGCACACCTTATTGGTGTGCTTTTTTGTTCCTGGTATTTGCGAAATAACCCTATGCTATACCTAAGCTATATGAACAAAATTTAACCTCCGGCTCGATAATTTAAATTGCGCAAAACTAAAAAATCACTATGCTTGCCGTCCATTTCGGTTTCAGCCATTTTTGAGAGTGAATCATGCTAATTATGTTGTCGATTATCGGCGGTTTTTTGATTTTAACCCTAGGTGCAGAAGCACTCGTGCGAGGAGCAAGTCAAATCGCGCTCAAGTTGGGACTTACGCCGCTTATTATCGGTTTAACAATCGTGGCCTTTGGTACCAGCGCCCCTGAGCTTGCAGTGAGTGTTAAATCAGCTATTGCAGGTAATAGCGGAATTGCGTTGGGCAACGTTATCGGCTCAAACATTGCCAATATCGGTTTAATCTTAGGAATAACCGCGCTTATCCGTCCAATAAAAATCGAATCACAAATGGTGCGCCGAGATATCCCTATTATGATTGCGGCCTCATTATTGTTTTGGGGGTTATTACTGGATGGTGGTTTAAGCTTTTTTGATGGCGTCATTCTCACTACATTGCTTATCAGTTACTTATTGTTTAGCTATTTCACAGCAGACAAACAACAAAATGACGACTCTGAAAGTACAACAAATCAAAGCAACCTCCTTTCAGTAATAATGATTATTGTCGGTATTTCCATGCTGGTCGGTGGCGGCATTTTGTTTGTCGATGGCGCAGTTGCCATGGCAAAGTCGATAGGTATTAGTGAGGTGGTTATTGGCCTCACCATCGTCGCGATAGGCACCAGTATGCCGGAGCTTGTCACCTCTATTGTGGCAGCACTGAAAGGCGAAAGTGATATAGCGATTGGTAATGTTGTTGGCTCAAACCTATTTAACATTTTAGGGATTTTAGGGGTAACGGCCCTTATCCACCCTATTATCAGTAATGAGATAAGCCAAATAGACTGGGTGGTCATGATCGCATTAGCAGCAGTACTACTGCCTTTTGCTTACACAGGCCTGCGGATTGGTCGCCGAGAAGCTGCTGTTTTAGTCGCCAGCTATTTAGGCTATATCAGTTTCTTAGTGATCCAAGCGTAAGTATAAAAACGGTTCAGTCTATGCGATAGGGTCAAACAAAAAGCCTAAGACGATAACATCAGGACTAAACCATAAGCCAGCATGCTAATTCAGTATGCTGGCTTTTTTTATTAATGACATTTGTCATCATAAACTGATGACGTTTGTGCCTGCACACATTCACGCCAATATTGAATACTAACTCTGCACTCAACACACACTTGAATAAACGGAGTTAATCATGAAAACATTATTTATTGCCGCTACCTTATCTTTAGTCAGTCAAACCAGTGTCGCAGATATCAGTAGTATTGATGCTGCAGCCAATACCATGAACCTTGAAGCGCTCAATCAAATCAGCCAGCAAAGTGTTGATTATGAACATGCCTATGCCCAATACCGTATTGCAATTACTGCCAATATTTTAGGACAACGTGGTGTCGCAAAACGTGCGCTTACTGATGCACAAGCCACACTTGAAGCAGTTATCAGTCGTGAAGATCATGCTGAATCGATGACATTACTCGCGCAAATCTATGGCATGCAAATCGCTTATGACGGCGCTAAAGCCCAACAATTATCATCTAAAGCAAGCGCTTTATTACAGCAGGCTGAACAATTAAGTCCCGACAACCCTCGAATTGCATTAGTTAAAGCTATGAGTGCATTTTACACGCCTGCGCAATATGGTGGAGGTTACGACAAAGCCAGTGAGTTGGCCTCATTAGCCATTGCACGCTATCAAAACCCTTGTGATGAGATCTGTTGGGGACATGCTGAAGCTTACACTTGGCGAGGTCTTGCCAAACAAGAGCTCGGTCAACAAGATGCCGCAAAGCAGGACTGGCAACAAGCGTTAACTATTAATCCAGACTATGGTTGGGCTAACTTCCTGCTAAACCCAACCTCTACAGTGAATGCTAGTCAATAATGCCACGGGACCTGTTAGCTACTGCTACCCATTGCCGATGGGTTGCAGTATGCTAACTTGCTAAGGAAAGGTTATGAATACTCAAGATACTGCCAATCAGTCTGTTCAAGGAATGGTTCACACGGATATGACCACTAACGAAAACAACCACCCAGAAAAAGCCTACAAGCAAAAAACGGCTTGGGTCTATTTGTTAAACCTCATTTTTTATTTCATACCTATTTGGTTTATGCGTGATGATGTTATGCGTGTAAGCATTAGTCTATTGCTATTAATTCCATTCTTATACGGTTATTTTTGGGCTTATAAAAGTAGCCAAGCAAAAGCCATATACCCTATATCGTTAATGATTTCGACTGCGGTTATCGCCAGTTTATTTACCAGCGGCGGAATTTCATTTTTTAGTTTTGCGGGCTTTTTTATTGGTTTTTTTTACTCATTACGCACCAGCATTATCAGTTTTATCGCCATCAGTATTGGGTTATGGACACTAAACTACCTTGTAGGGTATCCCGCATTTTATTTCCCGCTATACGGCATGTTAATCGTGTTTGTGGTGGGATTATTTGGTGTAGTAGAACATAACAATGAGCGAATTAGACGTCAGCAACGTCAATCAAATGATGAAATTGCCAGTTTAGCGACAGCCCTAGAACGAGAAAGAATTGCTCGAGATCTTCACGATATTATGGGTCACAACTTATCGTCTATCGCCCTTAAAGCGCAGTTAGCGGAAAAACTCGTTGAAGCAGGAAACCTGCCTTTAGCAAAAGAACATTTGAGTCAATTAGCAGAAATAGCCAGAGACAGCCTTAGTCAAATCAGACAAACAGTATCGGATTATAAACATAAAGGCTTGGCTGACACCTTACAGCAATTAACCGCATCCCTTCGAGAACAAAGCATAGAAGTGAACGTCAACGGCCAACTGCCCGAGATGCCCGAATTATATGAATCACAACTAGGGTTAATGTTTACTGAACTAGTCAATAACATGCTCAAGCACGGCACCGCAACTGAATGTTGGTGGCAGTTTAGCCATCAAAACAACACCCTAAACGTACGTTTATCTGATAATTCATCAACACAAGCGATAGTGGAAGGGAATGGACTAAAAGGCATCGCAGAACGGGCTCAATTGCTCAAAGGCGCATTTAACTATCAAATTACCGATGGTTATCAGTTCACGATTTCATTGCCTCTTTCTACCGATAAGGACAGCTGATTCATGAAAATTTTACTGGCAGAGGATCAAGCTATGGTGAGAGGAGCGCTTTCAGCACTGCTCACTCTTAGCAATGATGAAACCATTGGCCCAGTTGAAGTCACAGAAGCCGAAGACGGCACTCAGGCTATTGCGTTACTCAAACAACACTCGTTTGATTTACTGCTCAGTGACATCGAAATGCCAGGGCATACAGGCCTTGAATTAGCGCAATGGCTTAAAGAACAGCATGGTGCAGCACTGCAAACCAAAGTCATTATCTTAACCACCTTTGGTCGAGCCGGTTATATCAAGCGAGCGCTTGGCTGTGGCGTCGATGGCTTTTTATTAAAAGATGCCCCCACAGAAAGTTTATTATCGGCAATCAAGCAGGTCATGGCTGGCAAAAAGGTGATCGATCCAGAGCTTGCAATCAGTGCCATCGGGGATATTGATCCGCTAAATGATAAGGAACGAAAAGCGTTACGATTTGCCAGCGAAGGATTATCTACCAGTGATATTGCCGCGAAGCTGTTCATTGCCGAAGGGACAGTCAGGAATTACTTGTCTGAAGCGATCAGTAAGCTTAATGCCAGTAATCGTATTGATGCTGCCCGTATCGCTCAACAAAAAGGCTGGTTATAGCGTTGCTTAGCTGCCAAAAAGGGGAATATTATTGCCTTGTATTAAAACTCTGCTAAGATAGGCATAAATATCTGTATATATTTACAGTACTATTGTCTCTAGCAAGCATTCTCACTCGATAGTGAACTGTATAACTTATTGGATAACTCTGTTAACCCTTGCTAGCATGATAGCGCCAACACTCGACAATATGAAGGCATTGTGGATTTGCAACCATTGGATCAGGTTCCTATTACCGACTTAAAAGGCATAGCCAAAAAAGTCGCTGAAAAACTCGATAAGCTGGGTATTAAAACAGTACAAGATGTGCTGTTTCATCTGCCTATGCGCTACGAAGATCGCACCCAAATCTATCCCATTGCGAGTTTATATCCTGCCATGTATGGCACTGTCGAAGCAGAAATCATTTCTACCCAAATTGTCCCTGGCCGCAAACGCATGCTGACCTGCACTATTGCAGACGACACAGGAATGCTAACCCTACGTTTCTTTAACTTTTCAGTTGCCCAACGTAATGGCATGCAAAACGGCGCGATTATTCGCGCTTATGGTGAAATTAAGCGCGGTAAAAGACACTTTGAGATTATTCACCCCGAATACAAGATAATCAAAGAAGGCGAGAATCCAGCATTAAGTGATTCACTGACCCCCATTTACCCTTCAACAGAAGGTCTTAAACAAGCCAGTTGGATTAAACTAACCGAACAAGCACTGACTCACCTAACTCACGGCGGGCTAACCGAGTTGCTCCCCGCCGAGTTGCAACCAAATAATATGAGTATTAGCCATGCTTTACAGTTAATACATAGGCCTCCCAATGACATCGAACAAGCTGACTTGGAGATGGGGATGCATCCTGCTCAGCAGCGGTTAGTACAAGAAGAGTTATTGGCGCACAATTTAAGTATGTTAAAGCTGCGTCAACGTAACAACCTTGATAAAGCTGTCACGCTTTCGGCAACAGGCCAACTACTAAACCCGTTTTTAAAAGCCCTGCCCTTCAAACCCACAGGGGCTCAACAGCGAGTGGTCGCAGACATAAGCCGAGATATTGAGAAACCAACACCAATGATGCGTTTAGTGCAAGGTGATGTCGGTTCAGGAAAAACCTTAGTTGCTGCACTGGCAGCGCTACAAGCCATTGAAAATGGCTACCAAGTGGCGATGATGGCACCCACCGAATTGTTGGCTGAACAACATGCTATTAATTTTGCAGCGTGGTTTGAGCCGCTCGGACTAAAAGTCGGCTGGCTTGCAGGTAAACTAAAAGGCAAGGCAAGGGCTCAATCACTAGCGGATATCGCTGATGGTAGCGCCAATATGGTCATTGGCACCCACGCCATCTTCCAAGAGCAAGTCAATTTTGACAAATTAGCACTGATAATTATCGATGAGCAGCATCGCTTTGGAGTGCATCAACGGTTGGGCCTACGTGAAAAAGGCATTAGCCAAGGTTTTCATCCTCATCAATTGATCATGACAGCCACTCCGATACCTCGCACATTAGCAATGACAGCTTATGCCGACTTAGAAACCTCTATCATTGATGAGCTACCACCTGGCAGAACGCCTGTCAGTACAGTTGCTGTGAGTGATAATCGCCGTGATGAAGTCATTGAGCGGGTCAAGCAAGCAGCCTTAAACGACAATCGACAAATTTATTGGGTCTGCACCTTAATTGAAGAATCTGAAGTGCTGGAATGCCAAGCTGCTGAAGATACAGCAGAAGAGCTCAGTCGTTTATTACCAGAGCTCAACATTGGTCTGGTGCATGGACGAATGAAAAGCGCAGAAAAACAGCAAATAATGGCTCAATTTAAAGCGGGTGAGCTACATTTACTAGTGGCAACCACTGTGATTGAAGTTGGTGTTGATGTACCCAATGCCAGTTTGATGATTATTGAAAACCCCGAAAGGCTGGGCTTAGCGCAATTACACCAATTACGTGGTCGTGTCGGTCGAGGCTCAGTCGTGAGTCATTGCCTACTGCTTTACAAAGCGCCATTGTCGCAAACAGCAACAAAACGACTTGGTGTATTAAGGTCGAGTAATGACGGTTTTGTTATTGCCCAAAAAGATTTAGAGATCCGCGGCCCAGGTGAAGTGCTCGGCACTCGTCAAACTGGGCTGGCAGAAATGAAAATAGCAGATTTGGTCAGAGACCAGTATTTAATTGAAAACACCCAAAAACTTGCCGCACATGTCATGCGACAAGTACCTGAAAATGTTGATGGCATCATTCACCGTTGGTTAGGTGATCGCCAGCAATACGTACAAGCATAAATTATTGTTAACTTAGGTCTATTATCACTAGACAAGCGTTAATAATATTGCAGAATGAGTGATGAGCTTGAGGCTAAACAATATTTATCTCGTGTTCAGTTCCACTTTTGATGTTTAAAGCTAAGGAATAGAAATGCAAGTCAATCAAGAAGACAGAGCAACACCACAATCGAGCCGTGCAGGTGGCAGCAATGCAGGTGTTATCGGCGTAACCATTGCCGTTATTTTGGCTGGTGCAGGTTATTTCTATTTCACGTCAGAGCCGTCTGAACCTGAGGTGATAGCCCCAACACCAGTACAATTGCCAGAGCCGGTGCCTGAACAGCCCATCGAGCAAGAGCCAATTGAAGAAGTGATTGTTGAACCAGAAGTGGTAGAGCCGACCGAAATCATTCCAATAGAACCTGAAGTGGTCGTTGAACCACTACCAGCACTGACCGAAAGTGATGATTTTGTAGAGCAAAAAACCATTGAAATGGCTGATGGAATGAAAATCGAATCCATCATCCTTAAAAAAGACATTGCTCGCCAGTTTGTGGTATTTGTCGACAACATGGCACAAGGTGAAGTCATTCATAAAGCCAGCCCTTTAAAAGGTCCTAAAGACAGCTTTAGCGTCAGTGAAATTACCGACAAAATCTACTTAAACCCAGACAGCTACCACCGTTATGATCTCTATGCAGACATGATAGCGGGCATGAATGATGAACAGTTAATCAGTACTTTTGAAGAGTTATCGCCTTTATTTGACGAAGCATTCGAAGAACTTGGTTATAGTGACATGAGCTTCAATGAACGTATGGTAGAAGCATTTGATGTGATTTTGGCAGCCCCCATTATCGAAGATCCAATTGAGCTGTCATCAATCAGTGTTAACTATTTATTTGTTGACCCTAAACTTGAGTCGCTACCCAACATTCAAAAATTAATGGTGCGCATGGGGCCTGAAAATACCAAGAAAATCAAAGGTGCTGTAAGAAAGCTTAAACAACAGCTAAACAACTAGCTTTTGTAGGTATTTTTAGTACTAGCCAACCTATCGCAGCCAAACCCTAATCGAATAAGAGCAAGTTACTCGATTAGGTTTGCAGTTCAAGCACCCACAAAATAGCGATCTTATGTCGCTATTTTTTGTTTTTGTGATGCTAAATATTACGGTACAATTGCTGACGTTATTAAATTAACAACAAGCTGCCATATTCATAGCGTCCAAACCCTATCGATGTGGCCATCTCAGCAAGGGATACCTGAGTCGTACCAGAGGCAATGTAGTGCAATTAGTATTTGATATTCTTTCATGGGGCGCATGGTCTCTAGACTTTCAAGATAAAGAAAGCTGGCGCCAATGGGATAATGCTGTCACCCCGACTACAGAAAATAAAACCTCTCCCGCTTTAGCTCACGTGCCAGCCATGCAACGTCGCCGTTTTAGCCGCTTAACTAAAATGATGCTGACTGCAGCCCATGACTGCCAACCCGCAAAACATTGCCGCAGCGTGTTTGCTTCTCGTCATGGCGAACTCACTCGCACACTGGGTTTATTACAAGATATTGTTGATAAAGAAGCGCTTTCTCCATTAGCTTTCAGCCAGTCAGTACACAACACAGCCAGTGGCATTTACGGTATAGTGAGTGGCAATACCGCAGCTTCAACTTCTGTTGCAGCAGGTGAAGAAAGCCTATCCCAAGCCATGATTGAAGCATTTGCGCAGCTAGCTGAAAACCCTGAACCGGTTCTGCTTGTCTTTGGTGACGATCCTGTCCCGCCTATTTACAATCAATACACCCAAGAATATGAATTACCTTTGGCAATGGGCTTATATCTTGCCCCAGCCAACAGCACTGAGCATCAGCGCACTGTTCTAGGTCAATTGACGCTATCAAACGGCAATACAAACGAGTCCCAGCCAATCAGTTATGCGCAATTTATTCATGCTATTGCTTCGCAAACTTCGCTAACAGGTCAATTGGCTCATTGGCAGTGGCAATTGACCCCGCAATTAGATCATGACCACACGACCCAGCGACATGAAAGTCGTTGATATTATAAGTTGCAGAGTATGACGAATAAAAACAGCGCAGTAGAGTTCCCTGAACCCGCCCCTTACTTAACGGGGCTAGCATATGTACCTCGTTGGATAGGTGGCACCTTATGTTATGTTGTTTTTGGTTTAGGTGGACTATTAAGCTCGCTCACTGTTTTACCAGTATTACGTTTGTGGCCGGGTACAAAACAGCAACGAATTGCCAGAGTACAAAAAGCGGTCCACATTATGTTTAAAGGTTTTGTGTGGATGCTCAGTGCAACCGGTGTCATTAAAGTCAGTACCAAAACGCTCCCTAGCTTAAGCGAGGCAAAAGGAGTGATAGTGGTGGCTAACCACCCAACCTTGGTTGATGTGGTGGTGTTAATCAGTTTAATGCCCAATGCCGGTTGTATTGTTAAACAAGGATTATGGCGCAACCCCTTTATACGCGGTGTATTAGCATCAGCAGGGTATATTCCTAATCGTGGTGCAGACTTGTTACTAAAAGACTGTCAGCAAGTGTTAGCAACAGATACAAACTTAATTATTTTCCCAGAAGGCACTCGTACCCTTGTGGGGGCTAAAACAAATCCATTTGCACGTGGCGCTGCAAATATCGCATTACGTACACAAACTGATATCATGCCTGTCATACTTCGTATTGATGTGGCCGGACTGACAAAGCAGCAACCTTGGTACGAACTACCAAGGCAAACAATCAATATGTCTGTAGAAATGGGCGCACCTTTTGAGTACCTAAGGTATGATGCTAGTCAAAACAATGAAGCTAAAATGGCCAGAGTTCTGACAAGAGAGTTGCAGCAGTATTACGCTGAGCAACTCACAGCATTACCGCCATTACGCAACATGAGCAAACATTAATTACACCAATCACAATTAGAATATTAATATGAATTTACACAACGAAATTAAGCAGCTCATTATTGACTGCCTCGACTTAGAAGATGTCAGTATCGACGATATTGAAACTGACGCACCACTATTTGGTGAAGGCTTAGGATTAGACTCAATCGATGCGCTTGAGCTAGGTTTAGCAATTAAAAAGCAATTCGATATCAAAATAGAAGCTAACTCTGAAGCAACTAAAGCACACTTTTACAGCGTAGCAAGCTTAGCTAGCTTTATTGAATCACAGCGTTCTTAGGAGTCATCATGGAAAATCGTGATCAAATCCTAGACATGTTGACGCAAATTTTAGTCGATGATTTTGAAATTGAAGCAGAAGATATCACCTTAGATGCTTCACTTTATGAAGCACTTGATTTAGACAGTATTGATGCTGTGGATTTAGTGATAAAGCTTCAACAAATGACCGGAAAAAAGATTCAACCAGAGCAATTTAAAACAGTGCGTACAGTTGAAGATGTCGTTAATGCGATTGAAGGTTTAATGAAAGATTAATGGTGCTAGTACTGCAAATTATCACCGCCATCGCACTTATTTGCTACCCGATAGCGGTGTATTTAGGTTTGCAGTTCTTACCACCAGGCACAATAGCATTACTACTTTGTGCTGTATTAATTGCGCGACTTGCGCTGAGTAAGCAACAACTTAAGTCTATGGCGCTGCCGCTACTGGTGGGCATTGGACTCACAGCTGCGAGCTTTATTGCTAAACGCAATGATTGGTTACTGTTCTACCCAGTGGTGATAAACCTCACTATGCTAGGGCTATTTAGTTACTCACTAAAACAAGGTCCAAGTATGATTGAACGTTTGGCCAGATTAAAAGAACCAGATTTACCTGATTCGGCCATTGGTTATTTAAATAATGTCACCCGTCTATGGTGTGGATTATTTATCATCAATGGCAGTTTCGCGCTCTACACTGCACAGTTTGCCTCGCTTGAATGGTGGACGCTTTATAATGGATTCATTGCCTATATCCTCATGGGTTTATTACTCGGTGGAGAATGGTTATATCGCAAATTTTGGTTGAAAAAACATGAATAACTTGCTGATAAACTGGCTACATAATGGCCCTAAAACGCAACAATTAATTAGTTTCAATCATCATGACATTGTGACGGGTTCACTGTTTACAGCCCATGTTGCCCATCTATTTGAACAACTTAATGCCAGCCCAATCAAACGTTGGTTACTCGCAGCTGAAACCAGTGATTTATTTGCTGCTGGCATGTGTGCAGCCTTGCTTGCAGGTAAGCAAGTGGTTTTGCCCGCTAATATCCAAGGTGGCACGCTAACTGAGCTAAACCATGCCTTTGATGGGGTAATTTCAGATCAGCCTCTTAGTGAAGTTAAGCAATTTATCTTGCTTAAAAAAGAGCTCGGCCTTGCCAATAAATCTTGGCCTGAAACCAGCCAAATTGGCGAGTTAGTTTTATTCACATCAGGGAGTAGCGGCGAACCTAAAGCCATTGCAAAGTCAATTGAACAACTGGATGCTGAAGTCAGCATTTTAGAACAAACCTTTGCATCTCGACTGCCACAGTGCAGCGTTATTTCTACCGTTTCACATCAACATATTTATGGTTTGTTATTCAAAATATTGTGGCCTTTAGCTGCAAGTCGTCCGTTTTTAAGTGATCTCGTTGAATACCCTGAAACCTTAAGTTACTACATCGCCTTAATGCCGAACTTATGCTTGATAAGTAGTCCTGCCCAATTATCACGCTTGCCAGAAGCTTTAGAGTTTGAACAACAACAGTTAGCACCAAGTCTGATTTTCAGTTCAGGTGGCCCTTTGTCATACGATGCCTCTCAGCACATTCATACCTGCTATGGTCAGTTCCCTATAGAGGTCTTTGGCAGCACAGAAACTGGCGGTATTGCCTATCGACGTCAAATGGAGCCAAACAGAACTTGGCTTCCTTTCAGCTGCGTTGAGATATGTGAGAATGATGAAGATGGCGCATTGATGCTCAAGTCACCTTATTTACCTGCCAGTAATGAATGGATGAAGTGTGATGACAAGATTGAATTAGCTGAAGATGGCCGTTTTACCTTGTTACACCGACTCGACCGCATCGTAAAGGTGGAAGAAAAACGTTTATCTCTAGCGCAAATGGAAGGCTTGCTCTGCACTCATCCGTTTGTGAAAGAAGCTGCTGTGGTTCAACTAACCGAGCCAAGAATCATGCTAGGTGCGGCAATTTGCTTATCTGAAGAAGGATTAGAGCAGCTTGATGATGCCGGTAAATTAAGTGTCAATAATCATCTTAAAAAGCATCTATTAAGTCAGTTCGAACGAGTCACGTTACCACGCCGCTGGCGCTACCCTGATACATTACCGCTTAACGCACAGGGTAAGCGTGTACAAACCGATCTATTAGCAGTATTCAATGATGATTAAATCAGCGTTACCCCAAATATTAGCGCAGCACAGCAATGAAGATGAGATCTGTTGGCGGATCTTTGTGTCTGCCGAGTTAGATTATTTTAAAGGCCACTTTGAAGAACAAGCCGTATTACCTGGCGTCACCCAACTTGATTGGGCAATTCAGCTTGGCTGCCAAGCATTTGGTTACGAGCCTACCGTTGCCACGTTAGAAGTGCTTAAGTTTCAACAATTAATGTTACCTGATACTGAAGTTGAGCTATTCATTAGCCACAATGCCGCCAAGTCAAAATTAACCTTTAGTTATCGTGATGGTGACAAACGGTTTGCTTCAGGCCGCATCGCATTAGCTTTGGCCTCAGCAACATGCAATAAGGATAGCCAATCATGAAACTGGCTCTGATTATTCCCAATTATAATCACCAACAAGCCATTGCTGACACATTAATCGCTTTAGCACCTTTAGGCTTACCTTGTTATTTAGTTAACGATGGTAGTAATGATGAAACGCGTTATTTATTGCAATCATTAGCAGATAAGTATGATTGGGTAACCTTACTAACGCATCCCTTTAATCGAGGTAAAGGCGCAGCAGTTACCACAGGTCTGCGGGCAGCTTATGCAGATGGTTATAGCCATGCTTTGCAAATTGATGCCGACGGTCAGCACTGTCTAGATGATATTCCAGCCATGATTGAAGCCGCATCAGAACAGCCTCTTGCGTTGATTTCAGGCAAACCCGAATACGATGAGTCAGTTCCTAAAGGGCGTTTATATGGCCGTTATATCACCCACTTTTGGGTGTGGGTTGAAACCCTCAGTTTTGATATTCAAGACTCAATGTGCGGTTTTAGGGTTTACCCTCTTGCTGCTACAGAGCAGCTATTTAAACAGCAAGCGTTAGGCGAACGCATGGACTTTGATATTGAAATCATGGTCAAGCTGCACTGGCAAGGTGTACCAATAAAGCATATTTCTACCAAGGTGATTTACCCTGAAGATGGCATTAGTCACTTTCAAGGTATTAAAGATAATGTCCGCATTTCAGCAATGCATACCGGCTTATTTTTCGGGATGCTAAAACGTTTGCCGCAAATTCTGTCAAAAAAAAACGCTAATAAGCACTGGTCAGCTATGGGTGAGCGTGGCAGTTATTGGGGAATTAAGCTCATTGCTGACAGCTATCGTTTAGGCGGTCATTGGCTTTGTAGAGCAATCATGTACCCTGTCATTTGCTACTTCTTTCTTACTGGCGTAACCGCAAGAAACGCCTCCATGGACTTTTTACGTCGAGTTAAGCGTAAACATCCGCAGCATGAACAATTATCTGATCCTGTTACATGGCGAGACAGCCTGAAGCACTTTTTTGCTTTTGGAAATGCGGCACTGGATAGAATCGATGCATGGTGCGATCGTATTAAACTGGCACAGGTAGACTTTCCTGACAGACACGTTCTAGCAGACCAAGTGGCATCTGGCCAAGGTGCAGTATTATTGGTGTCTCACTTAGGTAACCTTGAACTTTGCCGTGCGATCTCTATCCACCAGCAACAAGTCAAAGTCAATGTGATGGTGCTGACCAGTCATGCAGAAAACTTTAATAACGTGCTAAAACAATTAAACCCAAATAGTGGTTTAAATCTGATTCAAGTCAATGAATTGGGACCAAGCACCGCGATGCTATTACAAGATAAAATTGCCGCTGGAGAATTAGTCGTTATCGCAGCAGACCGCACCTCATCTGATACTGCAGGTCGCGTTTTTTATAACGACTTTATTGATCAACAAGCCGCATTCCCACAAGGCCCCTTTATTCTAGCTGGGCTACTTGATTGTCCGGTTTACACTATGTTTTGTTTACAAGAGCATGGTCGTTATCGTGTCCATGTCGAACACTTGTCAGACAGTTTAAAAGGGCCTCGTAAAGGTCGAACAGAGCGATTAGCTGACGCGGCGACAGAATATAGCCGCCGACTTGAGCATTTTGCGACACAACAACCATTGCAATGGTTTAATTTTTACGATTTTTGGCGCCGTGATGAAGACTCCCAAAGAGATTCAGGCCCCACAGAAGTGACACCTTCGACTGAGCTGTCGTCGCCCTCACATTCAAGCAATCCCAATTTCAAGCAGGAACAGTAATACCATGAGCCAATCAACCACTTCTTCAGCAGCAACTTTGGCAACGGTCACTTTCGGTCAGCAATCTATTAGCTTAGAGCAAGTTGTCAGTGTCGCAAAAGGCGCACCAGTAAAGCTAAATGATAGCCAGCAATACCAAGAGTACATTCAAAAAGGCGCACGCTTTATTGATAGTCTCTTACATGAAGAAGGTGTGGTTTACGGGGTAACAACCGGTTATGGCGACTCATGTACTGTGACAGTCGGATTAGATTTAGTCCACGAGCTACCGCTGCATTTATCACGTTTTCACGGCTGTGGTTTAGGAGATATATTCTCGCCAATGCAGTCGCGTGCCATTATGGCTTGTCGTCTCAATTCCTTGGCTGTTGGTAAATCAGGTGTCACTTACGAGTTATTACAGCGTATTGAGCTACTACTGAATTTAGACATTTGCCCTGTAATACCAGAAGAAGGATCGGTAGGCGCAAGTGGTGATTTAACCCCGTTATCATATTTAGCAGCCGTTTTAGTCGGTGAGCGAGAAGTGACATATCAAGGTCAACGTCGCGCTACAAAAGACGTATACGCTGAGCTAAATATTGTTCCATTAACCCTTCGTCCAAAAGAAGGCTTAGCCTTAATGAATGGCACTGCGGTTATGACGGCTTTAGCTTGTTTAGCGTATGACCGAGCTCAGTACTTGGCACGATTATCAAGTCGTATCACCGCCATGGCATCATTAACGCTCAAAGGAAACTCGAACCACTTTGATGATATTTTATTTGATGCTAAGCCTCACCCAGGCCAAAACCAAATTGCCACCTGGATTCGTGAAGACTTAAATCACCATACCCATCCGAGAAACTCTGACAGACTGCAAGATCGCTACTCGATTCGCTGTGCTCCACATATTATTGGCGTACTGCAAGATGCATTACCTTTTATGCGTCAGTTTATTGAAACTGAATTAAACAGTGCTAATGACAACCCAATTGTCGATGGTGAAGGTGAGCATATTCTTCACGGTGGCCATTTCTATGGTGGCCACATCGCCTTTGTCATGGATTCAATGAAAAACACTGTGGCTAACTTAGCTGATTTAATTGACCGTCAAATGGCGTTAGTCATGGATCCTAAGTTCAACAATGGGTTACCTGCTAATTTATCTGCATCAACTGGCGCACGACAATCCATTAACCATGGCTTTAAAGCGGTACAAATTGGCGTATCCGCTTGGACTGCAGAGGCACTTAAAAATACAATGCCAGCCAGTGTTTTTTCACGCTCAACAGAATGCCACAACCAAGACAAAGTCAGTATGGGCACCATTGCAGCTCGAGACTGTATGCGAGTATTACAGCTAACTGAACAAGTCGCAGCTGCTGCACTGCTGGCAATGACTCAAGGTATTCACCTGCGAATTGCTCAACAAGAGTTGGCAGAAGAATCATTAACCCCTTCTTTGGCGAAAACCGTTCAGCAAGTCAGTGCAGACTTTGAGTTATTAACCGAAGATCGCCCACTTGAAGCCGTTTTACGTCAAACTGTTAGCAAGATTCAGCTTGGTGAGTGGGAGGTCTGTTAACAATGAAAGCCATTTTTAGCACTGAATTAGAAATGATAGTGCCTTTTCATGATGTCGACTCTATGGGCATCACTTGGCATGGTAACTACTTACGCTATTTCGAGGTTGCCCGTTGTAAGTTACTTGACGAACTTGGCTATAACTATCGTCAAATGATGAATTCAGGCTATGCTTGGCCGATTGTTGATACCCAGCTTAAATATGTAAAAAGTAGCACCTTTGATCAAAAGCTCATTGTCCATGCCGCAATTGTTGAATGGGAAAATCGATTACGGATTAATTATCAAATTAAAGATGCTGACACCCAGCAGCGCATCACAAAAGGCTATACCATTCAGGCTGCCGTTGAGATTAATACTGAAGAGTTGTGCTTCGTTACTCCGGATATATTTCGCGCGAGAATCCTGCCATTACTGGACGAATCAAGCCTCACTGATGAGCTCATTCAGGAACGTGAGCGATTATCATCGCTCAAGGTAAGTGCGTCATGAAGTCCCTAGGCGTTTTTTACTGTGTACTCGTATTTTTCCTGCTGGTAGGTCAAACTTACGCATATGGCAATGGCACAGACAAGACGAATAGCTTTGAGCTTAAGCAAGCTCAAACAAGTGAGCAAAGTGTCGGCGACACCACTCAGACAACCCTACCCGCTAATACAGTACCTAAAAAAATACAGCCAACAGCACTCAGCGCAGCGCAAGTTGTCACTCTCTTTAATACGACCGCCTCCAACGAGCAGTTAACCCATCTTGCGAGCCAACTACAACTCGGGACGCAAGCCAAGGGGCTGTTTCAACAAACTCGCCATTTAGCGGTGTTAAAACGTCCACTAAAAAGTGCTGGTCAGTTTATGTTTAGCCAAGACATTGGCTTACTATGGCAACAGCAAACCCCTTTTAAAAGCACCTTGTTATTGAAGCAAAATACCCTGTTTCAACAAGACAGCTTTGGCAATATTCAACAAACAACAGCAAACCAAACCAGTTCAGCCATGGCAGAGCAACTACCGCAATTAATGCAAGGTCTTCTCACGGGAGATGTTGATGCGTTAGCTAAAGATTTTCATCTATACATGGCCCCCGATATTGACCAACACAACCCATATTGGCAGCTGGGGTTAGTGGCCAAAGACCCGCTAATTGCTAAAGCCATCGGGGCTATGGTGCTCGAAGGACAGCAGCAAATACATCGCCTTACCATGCTATCTGAAAAGCCAACAATCACCGAAAAAGACCAATTGAACGGAGATAAAACCGTTATCGAGTTTGCGCATGTCAGCCCAACCCTTAGCAAAATGGATTTACAACAATTTGACCTTAAACCCACACCATCAGTGACAGAGGGTCAATAATGTCACGCCTTGCCAGCTGGTTTAACTCACCGCAACACGCATTATCACGCTTTATCGTTTGGTGTTTACTCATCATAGTCGTCAGTGGATATGGGATAAATTTATGGCAAGCCGGTGCGACGATTCAAAGTAATATTTTGGCGATGCTGCCTAAAATATCAGAAGCACCACTGACCCAAACGGCATTAAACCGTGTCGAAAAACGCTTAGCCGATCAAGTTTATATCGGCCTGATTGCCGATAACAACGCTGAAGCGGTTAATGCGGCAACCCTGCTGATTAACCAGCTAAAACAAGAGCCAAGCATCTTTACTGATGTTCGTAGTGGCGATAGTCATACCATGCAAGCCTTGAGCAAATACTACTTCTCAAAGCGGTTTATGTTACTGACAGAAAAACAACGATCGACACTTGGCATCACAGCACAAGGCTCACCCTTATTAACGTCGAGCACACCCAAGCCATTGCCTCCTCAATGGCAAGGATTGCTCACTGCCGCGCAGCACCAGCTATATAGCGGTTTTGGTTTTGCCAGTAGCGCATTGTTAACGCAAGACCCACTACTGCTTTTTCCTGATAATTTACTGGCACTCGCGCCAATCAACTCACTTTCCACTGAACAAGGAATACTGCTTGATTCTAGCCAATCTCAACCCGTTGCTATTGTGATTGCCAAAGGAGTACAAAGCGCTTTTAGTCCTCAAGGGCAAGCAGATCAAAGCCGAGTGCTAACCGACAGCTTAGCGGAGATAAGCCGTCAATATCCTCAGATAAACACGATCCAAGCTGGCACCTTATTTCATGCCCAAGCAGCAACTGAAACCGCCAAATTTGAGATTTCGACCATTGGCAGCATCTCCCTAATTGGCGTGATGCTGTTAGTATGGTTCGCTTTTAGAAGTGTTATGCCACTGTCACTAGCCGTTGTGACCCTTTCTAGCGGCTTTTTATTTGCCACAGTGGCCACACTCGCCCTATTTGGTGAAATGCACTTACTGACGCTGGTATTCGGTACTAGCTTAATTGGTGTGGCAATCGACTATAGCTTCCATTTTTACTGTGAAAAAATGGCGTTAAAAAACCAATCGGCCACTCAAGTCATTCAACGAATATTGCCAGCATTAACACTGGCATTAGTGACCAGCAGCATCGCATTTATCGCGATTGGTTTAACCCCTTTTCCCGGCATGCAGCAAGTCGCAATCTTTTGCGCCGCAGGCCTGTTTGGTGCTTATTTAACCCTAGTGTTTGCCTATCCTTTATTAGCCAATCATCGCTTACCTAGCGCGACTAAGGCATTATCATGGGCAAGTCGTTACCTAAATTGGTTAAAAACAATCATCATCAGCCCCACTGATCGCAAGCTATCCAAAACAGCGATTGTGATGATGGTTGGCATACCTCTATTTATCGGCTTAGGTTTTACCCAACTCAGTAGCGATGATGATATTCGTAACTTACAGCAAAGCCCTGATCGCATTGTCCAAGCCGAAAACCAGCTGAGGCAAATACTGAGTGGTGGCACTGACAATCAGTTTATTCTCGCCAGCGCTGATAGCGAACAAGGTTTATTATCTCAGCTTGAACAGACTCAATCACTATTATCCCAAGCAGTAGAGGCAAACGAGATACAAAGCTTTGTTAGCCTAAGCCCCTATTTACCTAGCAAGTTGCAACAGCAGCAAAACTATCAAGCATATCAGGCACTCTACCAGCAGCACTTAGATGACATTACTGCAGGCCTTGGAATCGATGAATCCATTAAACCAGCGCTGCTCAAGCAGCTTGAGCAAGCAAGCAGGCAATTCATCGAACCAAACGCAGTGATTAACATTGCAGGTGATGATTTAGCGGCATTATGGTTAGCACCATCAGAACACTCCCAAAGCCAGCAATATGGCAGTATTATCTTACTCGGCGGGATTAATGATTTAACAGCGTTAACACAACGAGTTAATGACAGCCAATTATCTATTACTGTAGTAGATAAAGTCGGTGAAATTTCTCAATTAATGAGCCAGTTTCGGCTCATTACATTGCAATTGTTGGCCCTAGTTTGCGCCATCGCTATTGTTATCTTTAGTGTAAGATTTGGTCTTAAATTGGCGGCAGCGATTGTGCTGGTTCCAGTCAGTTCCATTCTACTGACCTTAGCCAGTTTGGGTATTGTCGGTTCGCCATTAAGTTTGTTCCACGCGTTGGCATTAATTTTAGTGCTCGGTATTGGAATTGATTACAGTTTATTTTTTGCTTCGGTAAAACCGCATAAGAAGGCAGGGGCTAATGGAGTGATGATGGCAGTCTTTATGTCGGCTTGCTCAACATTGCTCGCTTTTGGATTGTTAGCACTCAGTCAAACCAATGCGATACATTATTTTGGCTTAACATTGTTGTTTGGGATCGGGTTTACCTTTTTACTCGCACCACTTATCAGTTTCATAACAAGAGAAGTTACCCAATATGGAAAGTAACCCATTCGGCACTAGCATGGATGAAAACAGTGCAAACTTACCTCAACATCTGCACGTCGATGTAGTGATTATAGGCGCAGGCCCTTCTGGCGCAGTAGCGGCTAGCTTATTACACCAGCAAGGAAAACGCGTATTGGTTGTAGAAAAGCAGCACTTCCCTCGATTCTCTATTGGAGAAAGTTTATTACCTTGCTGCATGCAATTTATTGAACAAGCCGGCATGTTGCCAGCAGTTGAAGCGGCGGGATTTCAATTTAAAAATGGCGCAGCATTTCGCCGAAATAATCAGTACACGACTTTTAATTTTACTGAAAAATTTACTCCCGGTCCTGGCACCACCTTTCAGGTACAACGAGGCCAGTTTGATAAGATATTGGCAGATACAGCGGTATCGCAAGGGGTAGAGATTCGCTATGGCCATAGTGTTAATGCTATCGACTTAGGCGAAAACCAACATGCCTCACCAGTGCTAACGGTGACTGATGAGCAAGCAAACAGTTATCAAATTACGGCACAATATGTACTTGATGCCAGCGGTTTTGGTCGAGTGCTTCCAAGGTTATTAGATCTTGAGCAAGCATCTAGCCTGCCTTCACGCAGTGCAATATTCACTCATATTGACGATAATATTACTGATGCAAATTTTGACAGAGAAAAAATTCTCATCAGCGTCCATCCGACACAAAAAGATATTTGGTATTGGCTTATTCCGTTCAGTAATGGCCGCTGCTCAATTGGGGTGGTCGCAGAGCCTCACTTAATTGAACATCACCAAGGTGATTTAGAGCAGCAATTATGGCAACTGATTAACGAAGAGCCTGGTTTAAAAGCGTTATTAAGCCAAGCTAAGGTCGTGCAAGAATGTGCGACGTTAAAAGGTTATTCAGCCAATGTGTCAACGTTAGCCACGCCTCAATTTGCACTATTAGGTAATGCTGGTGAGTTTTTAGATCCGGTATTTTCATCCGGTGTCACCATTGCAATGCAGTCAGCACAAATGGCTGCAACGACATTAGTGAAGCAGCTCGATGGCGAACAAGTTGATTGGGAGCAAGATTATGCCAAGCCCTTAATGCTTGGCGTAAATACCTTTAGAACTTATGTTCAAGCTTGGTATGACGGACGCTTCCAAGATGTAATTTTTTACAACGATCCTAATCAAACCATTAAACAAATGATTTGTTCCATCCTCGCAGGCTACGCTTGGGATACGAACAACCCTTTTGTTAAAGATTCAGAGCGCCGACTCAATATGATTGTTGATTTGTGCCGTGAACAAACGATAGCGAGTTAATCATGCGTCAATTAATGCCAGTCATAGGAATACTACTCGTCATGTTAACCACAGGCTGTAGCCACCAGCTACAGCGACAAACTTGCGTAAAGCTGACGCCAGAAGTGAATTATTGCTTGGCACCTTTGTTACAAAACAGCTCCAATAGCGAGCAAGTGTTAAGTCAGAAGATTAGCTTTACCCATGGTGAAAAGCATCACGAACTACTCACAGAACTTGCATTAGACACCTCAGAAATGACCTTAGTCGGCCTTGCTCCAATTGGACAGCCATTATTTACGGTCACCTATAACGGCGATGAAGTGTTAAGCCAACAGAACGTGTTAATGGGTGAAGATTTTAAAGCTGAGTATTTAATGGCAATTATGCAGCTGATATATTGGCCTCATGAGCAGGTCAATGGCTATTTAAACCAAGGTGAAATGATTGACTTTGATTGCCAACAACCACGATGCAGTGCGTTAATGGTGAATAAAAAACACGCGATTACAATTGATTACTCCGATGTTAACCCTTGGAAATCCAATGTGAGCTTACATTTTCCAGCCGCGAATATCACCCTAGTGATTACGCCATTGCTATAATGCAAAAATGTTGAGCCAGCAAAGTGCTATCTGGCTTTTCTAACATCACTGAATTTGAGATGAAACATTAACTATGAGCTGTGCCATAGCAATTACACAAATCGGGCTTTGTACGCCACTAGGCAATAGCAGTGAAGACGTGCTGCAAAACTTGCTATCAGCAAGCACTGACGCCATGGTGCTGCGTGATGACTTGCTGTTTAATGCAAGCACACGAGTCGGCGCCATTAATAATGCTAACCTTTTGGACATTCCTGCTGAATTGACGCAATTTGATTGCCGTAATAATCAATTGCTTTACACCGCCGCAGCCTCAATAACAGCCGATATCGAGCACGCTAAAAAGCAATACGGTGCAGATAGAGTGGCAGTGGTGCTAGGCACCAGCACATCAGGCATCTCTAAAGGCGAGGCAGCACTGGCCTATCATCAACAACATGGTGAATTTCCACCTAGCTATCATTATGCCCAACAAGAACTTGGCAGCACGAGCGACTTTTTGCGTCAGCTATATCAATTAAGCGGCCCTTGTTACACAGTTTCTACGGCATGTTCATCGAGTGCCAAAGTATTCGCTAGTGCTAAGAGATTACTTTTAGCTGATTTATGTGACGTTGTTATTGTTGGCGGTGTGGATAGTTTATGTCAATTAACGTTAAACGGCTTCAATGCCTTAGAGTCAGTGTCTAAAGGCTTATGTAATCCCTTTAGCCAACACCGTGATGGAATTAATATAGGTGAAGGTGCCGCCTTATTTGTGCTGAAAAAAGCACAGGAGGATGCGCAATCACGCTCGAAATCTCAGGTCTATTTAGCGGGTATTGGCGAGTCATCAGACGCTCACCATATTTCAGCGCCCCACCCTCAAGGCTTAGGTGCGATTAGCGCTATGCAGGCAGCACTTGCCGATGCCAGTATCACTTCTGCACAAATTTCTTACGTTAACTTGCATGGTACAGCAACGCCTAAAAATGATGCGATGGAATCCTTAGCCATGCAGCAAGTTTTTAATTCAAGCAATAACAACGAAGCGGCAAGCATCCCTTTATGTAGCTCGACAAAACCCTTAGTTGGCCATTGCTTGGGCGCTGCTGGCGCCATTGAGGCGGCTTTTTGTTACTTATTGCTCAGTGACGCTAATCAGCAGCAACAATTACCGCCGCACGTATGGGATCAGCAACAAGATATGAATAACCCGATATTGCCATTCGTTACTCCAGGACAATCAGCCGAGCTCACATTCATCATGAGTAACTCGTTTGCCTTTGGCGGCAGTAATGCCAGTGTTATTTTTGCAAAAGCGGAGCATTAAAATGACTGAGCAACAGACCAAGCAAATCGCTCCTGAAACATTGCTATCGCAAGATATATCAGCCTTTGTGCCTCATAAAGCACCGATGATATTAGTGACACGCATTATTAAACATCAACCTGATAGCCTCACCACTGAAGTTGAGATCACTGAGCAAAGCGCTTATTTCAGTCAACAATTGAATGGCGTCCCTAACTATGTTGGTATCGAATACATGGCGCAAAGTATTGCCGCATTAGCAGGCGTGGAAGCGCACCTTATTGAAGATAAAATTCGAGTCGGCTTTTTATTGGGCACCCGTAAACTGAGCATGATGCAGCCAACGTATCTGCTCAATAACACATATCAAGTTGATGTGACTCGTTTATATCAAGAAGCATCAGGACTTGCGGTGTTCGATTGTCAAATTACTCTTGATAATGAAATCATTGCCTCAGCCAATGTTAATGTATTTCAGCCTCAAGATACCCAAGCTTATATCAATGAAACCTTATCGACTTAGGCTCGAGATCAGTGACGAGCGTACTATGAACACAACGATTAATGTAAACCTGCAGTCCCTACGGAGAAACAATGACAACAACAAATAGAGTCCTAGTGACAGGTTCAAGTCGTGGTATAGGTAAAGCCATCGCGCTCAAACTTGCAGCGCAAGGCTTTAATATTGCCATCCATTTTCACAGTAACACTGCAGCGGCACAGCAAACTCAATCAGAAATCCAAGCCTTGGGTGTCGAAGCCAGTTTAATTCAATTTGATGTAGCAGACCGACAGGCTGCGAAGCTGCAAATTGGAGCTGATATTGAACAACATGGCGCTTATTACGGCGTGATTTTAAATGCAGGTATCACCAAAGATACTGCTTTCCCGGCAATGACAGAAGATGAATGGGACAGTGTTATTCACACCAACCTGGATGGATTTTATAATGTCATTCAGCCAACCATTATGCCAATGATCCAAGCTCGTAAAGGCGGTAGAATCATCACTATGGCATCAGTTTCTGGCATCGCTGGTAATCGAGGTCAAGTGAATTACAGCGCATCAAAAGCTGGACTTATCGGAGCGACAAAAGCACTGTCTTTGGAGCTTGCCAAACGCAAAATTACCGTCAACTGTATCGCACCTGGGTTAATTGAAACCGACATGGTTAGCGACTTCCCTAAGGACATGGTTAATCAAATCGTACCGATGCGCCGTATGGGTAAAGTGAATGAAATCGCTGGGCTCGCCAATTTCTTAATGTCTGAAGATGCAGCCTACATTACTCGCCAAGTGATTTCGGTCAATGGAGGCATGATATGAGCCATAGAGTTGTTATCACAGGTATTGGCGGTATTTCAGCATTGGGCCAAGACTGGCCAACTATCGCTAAACGGCTACAAGATAAATACAACTGTGTGATCACGATGACTGAGTGGGATAAATACCCTAATCTCAATACTCGTCTTGCCGCGCCAATAACCGATTTCGAGCAACCCAAGCATTACTCTCGAAAAAAAACCCGTTCCATGGGACGTGTCTCAATCATGGCAACGCGTGCCAGTGAAATTGCATTAGAAGATGCAGGCTTACTCGACGATCCGGTTGTGTCATCAGGAGATATGGGCATCGCTTACGGCTCATCAACTGGCAGTACAGACCCCATTATTGGTTTTGGTGACATGCTGAAACATGGCGATATGTCCGGCATCAATGCCACCAGTTATATTCGTATGATGGCCCATACTACCGCAGTCAATGTCGGCGTTTTTTTCGGCCTAAAAGGCCGAGTGCATACCACAAGTAGCGCTTGCACTTCAGGAAGCCAAGCAATTGGCTACGCCTATGAAGCCATTAAGTTTGGACAGCAAAAACTGATGCTTGCAGGTGGCGGTGAAGAACTTTGCCCAACAGAAGCTGTAGTATTTGATACTTTATTTGCCACCAGCACGAAAAATGACTCACCAACAACGACACCAAGACCATTTGATCGTCAGCGCGACGGTTTAGTTATTGGAGAAGGCGCTTGCACCTTAGTGCTTGAGCAGCTTGAACACGCTGAAGCCCGTGGCGCTAAAATTTACGCGGAGCTCGTTGGGTTTGGCACTAATTCAGACGGGTTGCATATCACTCAACCCAATGCAGAAACAATGGAAGTGGCGATTCGATTGGCTATAAAGGATGCTGCAATCGCACCAGAGCAAGTGGGTTATATCAATGCCCATGGCACAGCAACTGATCGAGGCGATATTGCAGAATCACAAGCAACTTACGCAGTATTTGGTTCACATACCCCTATATCATCATTGAAAAGCTATACAGGGCACACCTTAGGTGCATGCGGCGCACTCGAAGCTTGGGTCAGTATAGAAATGATGAATGCAAATTGGTTTGCACCCAGCTTAAACCTTGATGAGGTTGACCCTGAGTGTGCACCGTTAGATTACATTCAAGGCGAAATTCGCTCTATCAGCACTGACTATGTCATGAGTAATAACTTCGCCTTTGGCGGGATTAATACTTCGCTTATTTTTAAACGTTGGCAGGGATAAGACGCTTACCTAACGTACATGTAATTGTTGTAAACATTTTAGGTAGGACGTCGGCTTTACTCTTAACCATTTTGAGTAAAGCCATTTCTCACCTTTTATGACAGGCATTCCTTGGTGTAAAGATAAGGGTAAAGGCCCATAACTATTGTCGGTATTATTAAACACAACCAACCGTTTTTGTTTTGCTCGCACCGATTTCGATAACCTTGGAAAGTGCGTATCTCCCCCTTGCTCAACATCATTAAGGTAAATTAAAACGGTTTTGAATCGTTGACCGCCATCTTTTAAAGCTTGTTCGCTGCCTTTATCGTTTGGGTGAAAAAAATCATAATGTGGCTTATATTCTTCCCCAACCTCATATTTAAGAACATTACTTAACTCACCGTTTTCGATAGGGATGTTGAAATAAGCAGCGATTTTCATCTCAATGTTAAGTAGCACCCAATCATTAGCAGTAGGCGCTAGTTGAGCCACAGAGCCTGTTCTAACATTACTCACAATATTTGAGCCACTCTCGCCATCAACAACCATAGAGCGCTTAAGCTCGCACAGTGCGCAGTTTTTTAGCCACAAACACTCAAAGTCAGTTAAGAAATCATCAACATAAAATAAGTTAATCTCAGGCGCTACCGATTCATACGTTAACTTAGAAAGGTCAGCCCTACGGATATCATTAAAGTCTAATAACGCTTCTTCATTGTCAGAAATTAAACCAAGTGACTCAGTTAACTGATTCACCTCTGAAATATGACGATTCTTCGTTAAAATCTGACTAGCTTTAGCAACAAAGCCCTGTTGTAAATACAAATTTGCAGCAGCAATAATTGCCTCGGGATCGCCTTGCTTGAAAGCACTAAACAGATATGGTCGGAAGTCCACTCCCACCTCAGGGTGAAAATACAATATAAAAGCGGCTTTAAAATTAGCACCAGCAATATTCCCTTTGCACAGTTCAAAAAGGTACTTTAAGCCTATTTGCGGAGATTGCTGTAACAACAAGTCAGCCTTCATCAATAACGCTTCTTCGATAGCTAAATCAACCAAAGGTTGAAGCAACTCATCTGCCTTTGAAAAACGCTTATCTAGAATCAAAGCGTTTATCGTTTTTAATGCTTTTCTTGAATCTTCGCTTAAGGACATAGACTTCTTAATGATGTTAAACTGAACAATCAATACAGCTTAATGAAAAAACGATTAAGTACAACTTTGCAGACAAATAAAATTAGAAGAAATTAGAACCTTACTAAATAAATCAATGCGTTCACCATTAACTTCCAGTCATAAGGATATGTCATGAAACCAATGTGCTTATTGCCAATAGCCCTAATTGCCAGCTTCAGTTTACTCAGTCCAATCGCTCAGGCTGATACTTATACAAAGGAAGAATACCAACAGATATTTGCAGGTGATGATACCTATAAACAAGAGCAAGCCATTGAGTCTATTTTCTTCGTTGGTTTGAATGATCCCAGTACCTACCAATCGATTAAAACCAAGATAGATACCTTATTACCATCGGCCAAAGATAAGCATGTCATTGATAATATTGCCTGGTTAATAAAGGGGCTTAGCTATTCTGGCGATCCTCAATTTCGTGAATACCTAAACCAACTGGCACAAGGCGATGCTCATAAGAAAATCCGTAAATACGCCAAACGTGCACTAGCTGACTTATCAAAATTCGAGCAATGGAACCCGATTTTACAAGACAAAAGTCAATACAACCCCGAGCAGTCACATCGAGCTAATGTATATGCTGCAGCACTACGTAGTGACAACCTTGAGCTGATGAGAACGACGGCAAAACGTATCGCAAATGAGCGATTATTTGATAATTACATGCTGCAACAACTGGCAGCACAACTTAGCCCTATGCGTTTAATCGACGACAATAAGCTAGCCATAGATACTTACGCTTGGATAACACGCGCGCTAGCGACCTCAGGTAATGAAGACTTTAAAGCTGATGTGGAAGCCGTCGCACAAAATGCAAAACAGAAAAAACTACGCAAATACGCCACTAAATATTTAGCGAAGTTTTATTAAGCCCATTGGTTAGTGATGCATGGGCGTTAATTCCTAAGTAATAAGCGGTAAGTCATAAACATTTTGTCATCAACATTAGTTATAGAGCATGACCACTTCATGCTCTTGTTATTAACAACCTTGATCTTTACAGTGCATTAGAATAATCTTATTGAATAAAATCTAATACAAATCAAAGTGAGGTTCTAATGGTCACGGCAAGCACAACTTCGATTTCGGCAAATACCAAGCTGACAGGGCCACAAGCCACTGCAATCTGTTGGGAGTTAATTAAGCATGGTGCAATGCTAATTGATGTACGAAACCCTGATGAATTTGCGAGTGGCCATTTACCACAAGCCATAAACGTACCGTTAACTGAATTACCGGTTTGGCTTGATGCCCATCATGTAGAACAGCAATTTGTCGTATATTGTGGCGCCGGGATAAGAGCGCAAAAGGGTTGCGATATATTCGAATCTAAAGGGTTCAGTTGTGCAGTAAATGGTGGAGCAATGAAGGACTTACTGTGCTGCGAATCTTTAAGTCAGTAATCTAGTGAAGGATACCCTCAGTTAGGCCTATACGACGTGGTTGTGTCCTTGAATAATACCTAACGATTCTCTAAGAATTAGTAACTAAAATATAAGCCACTAAACGTAGCGCAGAGCTTACCTGCGCAATGTAATTGCACCTCAAGCTTAACCTTCGCTTTTTTACCATTATTAATTGCTTCGAAGACACTCATATCGGGTAACTCCGTCCCAGAAGAAGTTGATCTATCAGTCAGTGATTCTGGCCAAATCACTGTCACTATTGGCGCTTCGGTTACAGGAGCCAAATATCGAATGTTTGCATCGGCTAAAACAATATTGCCTTCTACTCCAGCCAAGCGTTGTTGTAACCACAACATTCCCCACCCCGTTAGGGTCATTAAGGTATAAATACTGCCAGCAAACATAGTTTGATGAAGGTTAATATTGGGAGAAAGTGGCGCTGTAACAGTAAAGCATTGATTGTCAAAACTGAGCGGAGTAACTTGCATAAACTGACTCACAGGAATGGTTTGATGCCACGTCTGTGTTAACTCATTAAGTAAAACCGCTATCCTGGATGAGCCAGTATTCATGATGCCTTTCCGTTATACCTGAAGATTAAAGGTAACTGGACCATCATTGAGCAATTCAACTTTCATATCTGCACCAAACTCACCCGTTTGCGTCACCACGCCTTGCTCTTGGCAATAGGCAACAAAAGCTTCATACAACTCATTAGCTTGTTCAGGGGTTGCTGCAGAAGAAAAGCTAGGACGTAACCCTCGGCCAGTATCTGCTGCCAAGGTGAATTGAGACACGACTAACAGTTCGCCACCTACCTGTTGCAGGTTGAGGTTCATTTTGCCATTTTCATCACCAAAAACACGGTAAGCCATCACTTTTTTAGCCAACTTACGCATTTTTTCCAAGTCATCATCTTTTTCAACACCAAGCAGCACTAATAAACCTTTATTAATGCTACCTGTTACATGCTTATCATCATCACGATGAACGGTGACACTGGCATGTGCCACCCGTTGAATTAACCCAATCAAAGTTACTTCCTATTAATCGACCCGAGAGAGCCGATATTCTACAAGATTATGCGCCCGTGTCAGGCTTAATCACAGGAATAGGTTTGATCAAGTGCTCAGAACCTTTAGGTAAAGATTTACCCACTTGCTTTAAACCTTCATCGGTCCACAACATAAAGCGACGTAATTCTTCAACTTGAATAGAATCAACAAATGTCGCAGCACCTTGAACCTGAATCACACCGCCATTTTCACGAACAACAAACTTTGCAAAATTAAGCTTTTGGTTTAATGAACCAATCAAAACCAACAGTTCTTTACTGCCATGTAATTGCGGGTGAACGGCAAATAAACGGTTCGTTAAAATGCGGTCTATTCCCTTTTCACTCATACTTGGTTGCAATACAAATTGATTATCGCCAAATTGCACAGCCACACTGGTAGGGCTGAGTTTAGTCGCTAAATAACTAGACTTAATCAATGCGTTATAAAGCGCATCAGCAGCTTGTTGGTCCGTCATTCCTGTCATGTCAATGCTGGCAGGGGCAGCAGATACAACACTTTCTGAAGTGTTATTATCTGTTGTTGCACAAGCCGATAAACCTAATACACATGCCGCTAAAATCAATTTTTTCATTTGCTTTCCTTATAGAATACAGACTGCACTACTGCCATAGCAGTAGGCTTTCATTGTGACTTCTGCTATTGAATGACATTTATAATTACCCCAAATGGGAGCGAAAAAGTCAGGCCACTTGCCCATGATAATGACAGAAGCCCAACAAAATTACTTAATATTTTGCTGATATACGCTTTATTAGACTCTTAGCAATCACGTTTTATTAGATGCCTGAGTGTTAAAAGTAGACGCTGCTTGATTACTCTTTTCTTGCTCACTTGCAGCGATACCATTGCTGTCATCACTGGCTTGCGCCTCACTATTTTCCGAAGTGCTGTCAGCCAACATGTCTCTTTGTAAATATTCTGGCATTGCAGCGGTAATTTCAGCGCCAAGTAACACGATCATCCAAGACACATAGACCCAAACGAATAAGATAGGAATCGTCGCCAGAGCCCCATAAATGGCCTCATAACTCGGAAACTGAGTCACATAAAACGCGAATCCTTTCTTACCTGCTTCAAACAGCATTGCCGCAACGATAGCCCCAAGTAGCGCATGTAAAAATCGAACTTTTCTATTAGGAACAACCATATATAAAAGTAAGATTGATGCTACAGAAAACAACATTGGTAAACGCTCAACCAGCCAAGTCATCAGCCC
Organism: Shewanella sp. 10N.286.52.A9; assembly: GCF_041468985.1. Classification (NCBI taxonomy): domain Bacteria; kingdom Pseudomonadati; phylum Pseudomonadota; class Gammaproteobacteria; order Alteromonadales; family Shewanellaceae; genus Shewanella; species Shewanella sp. 10N.286.52.A9. The sequence continues at coordinate 88,310 of NZ_JBFRJQ010000001.1, forward strand.
TGAAATTTCTGCCATTTCAAATACTTTAAGTGACACGACATATGAGGTTGCCACTAAACTTGCCCCAATTAACACTGGACCTAAGGTCAGTACCATCCAATACATCGAAAAAGACACCACATAAGAGCGGGTCTCTGTGGTACGCCAAATATTGTTTAATGCTTTATCAATGGCAGAAATCAACATTAACGCTACGACCACTAACGCAATGACACCGACAAACGTGCCTTTCGAAGCATTTTCAACAAATTCATTGATATAGATTTGTACTGTGTCACCCGCTGCAGGTAAAAAATTGTCATAAATAAAACTTTCAATCTTGCCGCGGATCCCCTGAAATACAGGAAAAGCAGACAGCATCGACATGGTCACAGCAACCATTGGAACTAACGACAGTAAGGTGACATAAGTTAAATGACCTGCTTTAACGTTAATTTGATCTTCAACCACACGTCGCTTTACATGGACGATAAATTTCCAAATACTGAGATTAATATTTTTTAAATACGCTACATCTATCTTATTTGTCACAATTTTCTCTGATTATTTATTTTCAATTACCGAGTTAACTTCGTACAATGTTATAACACGATAGTTACACTCCAAGGGAGTTTTTTAATGTCTCAACAAGGTTCAGCTGGCAATGTCATCGCCGCCATTGCCAGTGTTTTCTTCCCAGGCTTAGGGCAACTCGTTCAAGGCCGTATCATTGCTGCAATTTTATTCTTCGTGATCACTGCAGTGTGTTATTTCTTCTGGGTACTTATTATTCCCGCCATCATTGGAGCGGTGTTTCATCTTTGGAGCATCATTGATGCTGCCATGTTTAAAGCAGATTAATTTAACGACAACATTTAAGAGAGCATAAGATGAAGAAATGGATATCACTTGCCTTCCTTAGCGCAAGCTTGTTACTAAGTGGCTGCCAAAGCGCCTATTACGGTGCAATGGAAAAAGTTGGCTATCACAAGCGTGACATCATGGTGGATCGCGTTCAAGAAGCAAAAGAGTCTCAAGAAGAAGCACAAGAACAATTCAGTTCAGCTCTCGAAGAGATGCAAGCACTACTCGCTTTCGATGGCGGCGATTTAGAAGACGCCTATAACAAAGCTAAAGATGAATATGAATCAGCTCAATCAGCAGCCGATGAAGTTGGTAGCCGCATTGATAAAGTTGAAGATGTGGCCGAAGCCTTATTCGAAGAGTGGGAAGCTGAAATTCAAGAAATCAGTAAAGCAAGCCTTCGTCGTAATAGCACTAATAAGTTAAACGAAACTGAGCGTTCGTATAATTCATTAGTCAAAGGCATGCGCCGTGCAGAAGCCAAAATGCCTCCGATTTTAACCGCGATGAAAGACAACATGCTGTACTTAAAGCATAACCTTAATGCCCAAGCCATTGGCGCAATTAAAGGCGAGTTTAATAGCTTACAGTCTGACATTTCTAGCTTGATTTCAGAAATGAATAAATCAATTGCTGAATCAAATAAGTTTATTGAGGCAATGGAAAAAGGCTAACTGCCACCATTGATATCATGAAGCATAAAATGGCGCTTGAAGACCTCTTCCTTCGGCGCCATTTTTATTGAGCCTAGCCCGCCCTTTCGCCTAGCCCACAGTTATCGGGTAAGCAGATGTTAACTTAAACCGATTTGATTTATATTTCAGTTTGCCGCATTCAAGGTCGCTCTGTTAGTAGCAGTTTTTATATAAACGCACCATGTCTAAACGGTAATAAGCCTAAAATGGTAACAGGTATAAATGGCAACAGCATCGCAAGCTGCACCAAAATGGAAGTCTACTCGCTACATACATTTAACCCGTAACGTCTTATATTAATTGCTAACTTTTTAATGCTTACTTTTATTAGTTTACTATGGTGGATTCAATGAGCAGCCTAATGCATACCATGCGCTTTTTTATACTGCCGATTATTATCACTTTTCTATCATTAGGCTTATTAGAACACTTTCAAACTCATTGGATTGATTGGCAAGACACCCTACATTTTGCACCTTATTGGTTATTGGCGGCATCTTCATTAATTTGTTTGCAATTTAATCGTAGTCGACTGTTTTATATAGGTTTGATGTTACTCACCTTTTACGCATTGCAAAGTAACCGTCTGTTTTTATCGCCTGTCATTCATCAATTTTTACCACTTTTTGGCACCTTGGTGATCACGCTATTTTGTTTTATTAAAGATCGCGGCGTCATCAGTGTGCACAGTTTTTATCGTATTGGTGGCATTGTTCTTTGTGGTTTAATCGCCTATTGCTGGGTGTATCTCACTGGCCAATACTCGGCAACGATTAGTCAATTTCAGCAAAGTATTGGGTTAACAATCGAGCAGTCCCCCTTGTATCTGCTCCCTATTTATCCACTGGCAATCATCTTACTGTGTAAGCTCAGTTGGAAAAGCAACTTAGCACAAACCAGCCTTGGTATTTGTTTACTGCTATGGCTGGGCTACTTTTTGGTGCCGACTAACCTGCCGTTATCTGTACTATTTAGCTGTATTGCGATTAGCTTTTTAATCACAGTCCTGTTCGACTCTTACTTTTTAGCTTATCGGGATGAACTCACGGGACTACCGTCACGTCGAGCCTTGTTTAATTTAAGCCTAGCTTTAGGCAGAAAGTACACGGTTGCTATGGTCGATATCGATCACTTCAAAAGCTTTAATGACACTTATGGGCACGATGTTGGTGATGATGTATTAAAATTGGTGGCAGTAAAATTATCCAAAGTCACTGGTGGCGGCAAAACCTTCCGTTATGGCGGCGAAGAGTTCACGATTGTATTTCCCCGTAAAGACATAGAACAAGTTTACTCTCATCTTGATGATGTGAGGCAAAGTATTGAAGATTATGACATTGTGCTGAGAGATGAAAATAGAAAGAACAGCTCAAAGAAACAGCGTAATAAAGCCCCTGTAAAAAAGAAAACCGTCAACGTTACCGTCTCTATTGGCTGTGCCGAGCACAAACCTGAACACAGCTTTGAGCAAAGCATGAAACTGGCAGATAAAGCCCTGTATCGAGCTAAAGACAGAGGTCGTAACCAAGTCAGGTTTTAATACTCTGCACCACTTTTATCGTCATCACCGCTTTTATTTATCACAGCTATTCATCACTGCGTAGCGATTAGCTTTATTGGTGTTTGTCACAAGATTAACATTCAAAAAAGGCCAAAGCGCAAAACGCTTCGGCCTTTTTATTACACAAGGTTCAGACAAAGGTGTTAACCAAGCTGACCTGCCACCATAAGCTCTCGGCTCTCAGGTATTTCATTGTACGACAATACATGTAAGCCTCTTGCAAATGCTAAAGCATAGCGGGCCAGTATCGGCCTAAGCTGTGGTGCAACCAACAGCAGTGGACTATGTCCTTGCTCTTTAGCGTCAGCTAAGATTTGCGGCATACCTTGTTGCAACTGAGCCAGTAACGTTGGATCAACAGGGAAGCTATCCAGCGCGACCTGACCTTGCTGCTGCGATTGGGTTAAGGCGTTCATTAAGGTTTGCTCAAGCTCTGGCGCTAATGTCAGTACATTCAATTTGGGTTCAGCGCCAGCAATACTATGTACTATGTTATTTCTTAAAGCACAACGCACATCTGCAGCTAACAGCACTGGATCTTTACTGTTTTCACTGCAATCAAGTAGTGTGGTTGCAATTGTGCGGATATCTTTTAATGACACCTGCTCTTTCAGTAATAACCGATACACTTTTAACTGCACAATTGGACTTAACGCACCGTTAAGCGCTTCCGCTAACTTGGGCGATTGCTTTGCCAAGCGATCACTGAGCGCCAACACATCATCGTGTTGCAGCATGTCAGGCAGGTTTTCACGGATCAGCTTACTGACGTGTGTCGCTATCACAGTGGCATTGTCCACCACCGAATAACCTAAGTTTAATGCTCTCGCTTTAGCATCTTGGTCAATCCAAATCGCGTCCATGTTATAGGCAGGCTCTTTAGTAATGATTCCATCAATATCACCAAATACCGGCCCACTTTGAATCGCCATCAGTTTTTCAGCTTGCAACTCCGCTGTCGCTGTTGGGTTACCCATCATATTAATTTGATAAGCATTTGGCGCTAACGATAAGTTATCCCTCACCCGCACTTCTGCGAGTAAAAAGCCCGCTTGTTCAGACAAGGTGCGGCGGATCCCTGTTAGGCGTTTTTGTAACTCAGCGCCTTTAGTCCGCTCAACTAAATGCACTAGCTGATACCCCAAACGTACTTCAATCAAATCGGTATAAGGTAATGCATCCCAACTTGGTGGCGATGGTTCTGTAGTATTGCTTTCCAGTCGCTCTTCAAGCTTGGTTTCAACAACGGCGGGTTTATGCTGGCTTTGTTTCCAAGAAGCAAAAGCCAATAAAGCAGCGAAAGAAATAAATACCATGCCAGGCATACCTGGCACTAAACCTAAAATCAGCATTACCAATGCTGCTGTTGCTAAGGTTTTTGGGTTTGCAAGCAGTTGCTTTTGCAGCTGCTCAGGCATTTCTTCAGCATCCGAAACACGGGTTACAATAATCGCCGCTGCGGTAGCTAATAGTAATGATGGGATTTGAGCAACAAGACCGTCACCAATGGTCAGTAAGGCAAACGTCTTAAATGCATCAGCTGCGCCCATACCATGCATAAACACACCAATGGCAATACCACCAATAATGTTAATCAGCAGGATCAAGATGCCAGCAATAGCGTCACCACGCACAAATTTAGACGCACCATCCATCGAACCATAGAAATCTGCTTCTCGAGCAACTTCTTGACGTCGAACACGGGCTTGTTCTTGACTTAAAATCCCAGCATTTAAATCAGCATCAATTGCCATTTGCTTACCAGGCAACGCATCCAGAGTAAAACGTGCTGAAACCTCTGATATCCTTTCACCACCTTTGGTAATCACCACAAAGTTGATAATCATCAGAATTAAGAAGATCACGGCGCCTACGACATAGTTACCGCCAATCACCACTTCACCAAATGCTTGAATGACTTTACCTGCCGAGTCTCCACCATTGTGGCCTTCGATTAACACCACACGAGTTGAGGCAACGTTCAAAGTTAATCGCATTAAGGTGGCGAGTAGCAATATCGTCGGGAATACCGAAAACTCTAAAGGCCGACGTATGGATACACTGACTAGCAACACCATTACTGCAAGTACGATGTTAAACGTAAATAAAATATCCAACAGCCAAGGTGGCAATGGCAAGATGACCATCGCCAGAACGGCTAATAACATTATCGGAATACCGATGTAGCTTCGATTGCCAGTAAAGACTTGTGCAAACCAATTCATGGTTTAATGGTTCCTTTAATCATGTCGTAAATGGGGAGGAATATAAAAATGCGGCAATGGTTCAGGCTTCTCTTGGCTGCCTGTTCTTGCTGCTTTGATTTGCAACACGTAACTCAGCACATGCGCAATAGCGACAAACAATGCCGCTGGAATTTGTTGTTCAATCTTAGTGGAATAATAAATCGCACGAGCCAGTGCTGGGATTTCAATAATTTCAACCGCATTACGTTTTGCTACATCACGCATATAAAGCGCCAGTTCGTCCACTCCTTTAGCAATAACATAAGGCGCATCTGCTTTATCAGCGTCATAACGAAGTGCAACTGAATAATGAGTAGGGTTAACCAGTAATACATCGGCTTGTGGCACAGCAACATCAGCACGAGAGCGGCTAATTTTTTGCTGCATTTGGCGAATTTTAGCTTTAATTTCTGGCTTACCGTCTTGCTGTTTATGCTCATCTTTCACTTCCTGATGAGACATTTTTAGCTCGTTATGATGATGCCAATACTGATATGGCACATCGATAAATGTGATAATCAGCAGACCGACGCCTAAATAAAACATCCCAGTTGATATCGTATCAATGCTGTATTTAACGGCTTCATCTACTGGCAGCTGACTACTTGCCATAATGCCTTGCAAGTTACTCTGCAAAAAATACAGCATGATGCTGACTAGCAAAGTGATTTTTAAGACCGATTTAACCAACTCCACCAATGATTTAATTGACACCATTCGCCCTAAGCCAGCAATGGGATCAATACGGCTATATTTGAAGAAGGCATTTTTAATACTAAATAGCGGCCCACCAGGTAATGCGCCTGCAATCATGCCGATAGCGGCCACTAAGATAAATAACGGCCCAAGAAGATGTAGAATTCCGACAATCGCAGCCCCCATATGCATTTCTAGCATTTTGGGCTCATTTAACTGCTCTTTAGTGAGATTCATATTGAAGCGAGTAATTTCGGCCATTTCACTGCCTATCCACTCGGCGCTGCTCGTTAGCATGACAGCACAACCAATGATCAGCGCTGATGCGGCTAAGTCTTTAGAGCGTGGAACTTGCCCTTGCTCGCGGGCTTTTTTGAGTTTTTGTGGTGTTGCCTGTTCAGTTTTACTTTGACCGGTATCTTTATTGCTCATCACTAGCCCCCGATAAACTGATGCATGCTAGATAAAGCATCGAGGCAAATGTCACTATAGCGACTGGCAAGGCCACTAAACGAAAAGAATACGCACAGCAGCCCCATTAACATCGACATAGGAAAACCTAAGGCAAACACGTTTAATGAAGGCGCAGATTTACTCAACACACCAAAAGTTAAATTAACCATCAACATGGCGACAATCGCAGGTAAAGCCAGCATAAATGCGGCCGCAAATAACCAGCCAACTCGCTCAACCAGTCCCATTAAAGGCAACTCAAATATGCCCATGCCAATTGGCCACAAATAAAAGCTATCAACGATAACGCCAATAGCAACTAAGTGACCGTCTAACGCCAAAAATAATAACGTGCCATACAGTAAAAACCACTGACCAAGAATAGGATTAGAGTTGCCGTTAGCAGGGTCGTTCATAATGGCCATTGCCAAGCCCATTTGCATTGACATCATCGCGCCCATCTTGGTCATTACACTGATCATTATCAGTAAAAATAATGCCAACATAAAGCCAACAAGCAATTGCTCAACGGCCAATAACGCAGCCCCTAGTGAGATAGCGTCAACGGCAGGCACTGGGGGTAAAATTGGCGCCACCAGAGCACTCAACAGCATGGCAAATAGCAGTCGTATTTTGACCGGAATATAGTTACTGCTTAAAAAAGGCATCACAATAAATGCCCCCATAAACCGACAGAATGGCCACCAAAATGAGCCAATAAAAGCACTGATTTGTACCGATGTTAACGACAACATCAGTTGCTATCTACCCAGTCAAAATTCAGCGGCTCAGCCATGCTAAATGCGTTCATCTACTCGCCTAACCAATCACATGGGGAATACTGAAAAATAGCCGCTCAAACAAGTCACTGATTTTCATCAACAACCACTCACCTGCAAATAACACCATCAACAGCGTTAACACTAAGCGAGGTAAAAAGCTTAATGTTTGCTCATTCACTTGGGTCGCCGCTTGGAACACAGCGACAATCAGTCCCACAATCAAGCCTGGCACGACCAATACGCCCACCATCATCACCACTAAAAATATCGCTTCAGCAAAAAATGACGTTAGCTCGTTTACATCCATCTTATTGCTCCCGCAGGTGGCCGCTTCAGCTGTTCAATCATTTGATTTGTACTGGTCATTAAAATCCATGCTAGATGTATCATCGTCTACCCTAGCTAGCCAAAGCTGCCTGTTAACGTACCCACAGTCATTGCCCAACCATCCACTAACACGAACACCATGAGTTTAAATGGTAGAGATATAATCAATGGCGACAGCATCATCATCCCCATCGACATCAAGACGCTCGCAACCACTAAATCAATCACTAGAAAGGGAATATAAAGTAGGAAGCCAATTTGAAATGCTGTTTTCAGCTCGCTCAATACAAATGCAGGCATCAAAACAAAGAAGGGGATTTCGTCTGCGGTTAATGTCACTGGCTCATTAGCAATTTTTAGCATTTGCTCTAAATCTGTTTCACGAGTTTGCGCCAACATAAATTGTCGTAAAGGCACTTCTGCCCTCACAATCAATTCTGTTAATTCAATTTCACCCTTGTCATAGGGTAAAAATGCATCTTCATAAATCACATCACCAACGGGGCGCATAATAAAAATAGACATGACTAAAGCAATGCCAATTAACACTTTATTAGGTGGACTTTGTTGTAAGCCCAACGCCTGCCTCAAAATTGCTAACACAATGATAATTCGAGTAAAGCTTGTCATCATCATCAACATCGCAGGTAAAAAACTTAGCAAGGTCATCATGGCTAAGATTTCTAATTTGACGTTCACGGTTTGCGACTGGTCGCCGTCCGCTAAAGTGAATAAGGTTAATCCATCATTAGCATAAGCACTGGGTGCTAATAGGCATAACAGAAGCAGGATGACACGAACCATATTAGTCGTTTGCTCCAGTTAAGCTTATCGCTTCTACTTCAAGCAATCTCACACCATATCGACCATTCACTTCAACCACTTCACCACGACCTAACAAAGCACCATTAACACGAATATCCAATGGTTCGCCTACCATGCGATCCAATGCAACAACGTCACCTTCTCCCATTTGGGTTAGCTCACCTAAAGACATTTCTGTACTCGCTAATTCCAATGTCACTTGCACTGGTAACTGGTGAAAAAATGACATCTCTTTTAAGGTTTTAGCCTTTGGAGCAGGTTGTGGCTCTGCTAGGGTATCTTCTAATAACAGATCATCATCAAGTAAGAATTCATCATCTTGTAAAAGTATATTTTCAGGCATGGGTAGAGTCCTCTGGGTGAAACGCTTCCTGGGTAAGTTTGGCGACCATTTGTCCATCATCATTATGAACAGTGGCATAAAATAGGGGTCTGCGACCGATAGTCACTGGGCAGCGAGAATGCAAACTCATCGGTAAAATATCACCGACTTTCAAGCCTTCTAATGACGTCACAGGCATTAATTGATGACCAATTTCTAACGTGGCTTTTATCGGAATTTGTCTTAAACGCTGACTTAATTGGCTATTGAGGTTTTCAGCAGCTTGATATTCACTTGGCTGTTCAGCCATCAATCCCAAAGCAAATTCTGTCATGCATAACATCATTGGCGGGCCAACATGCTCTGCTGGAAAGCTCAGAGTCCAAGCAAGAGGCACCTCTAATGGCGTGGTATTCACCACCAATTCAAGATCTAAGCCGTCGTCATCGAGTTCAGTTATCGGTAAAACGTCCAACGCAGAACGCAATAAACGCTTCACCAAACGAAACTCAGACAAACTAGGCGCCCGTAAAGGTGACTGTAACGGGCTAGAGAAACTACCGTAATAACCGCTAGCTAACTGATCTAACGTACATTTATCAATTCGCCACCAAGCCAGTGGAGTTCGGCGGTAACTCATCAAAAACCACGCGTGGTTTAAGTCAGGTGTTACTGTATTCAGATCGGTTGAAAGCGATACTTTTGACAATGCGTGATGACCTTGGCCAATAATCGGCCCTAATAAGTCATTTATATTGTCGAGCAGCGTTCTATGGCAACGCTCTAGTTGCAATACTAGTCGGCTGCGTGCAAGTTTCTCTTGAACTAACGCAACGGTTCTCACTTTTGGAAGCTGCTGCTTCTTAATCAAACTTGCTTTAGCTGTGGTTTTCATTTTAATTTAAAACTCACTTAACTATAAAATATCCATAAATTAATAACCGTAATAATATGTATCAAAATTATATTATCACCCACACGCAACTGAACTAAAAACGACCACCTTATTAATATACAAACAATTCAGGCGACATTTTTTTGGCAAACAAATATATTTTGACAACCAAATATAATAAATCAGCTAGTAGTACATATAACAACGACCACAGAAACAGATAATCAAAACAAATAACCAACAACACTTAAATAATAAATAAATACCAAATATAAAAACAAAAAAATAAATATTATTACAAAGCGACTATAATCGTAAAAAACTTTAAATTTATTTTAAAATAACAAAAATTAATTTTTAAATTCAATAAAATCAGATACTTAAAAACCAGATAACTGTGTCTAGTTTCTATATAACTTAGAGGAATCAGTATTTCGGCAAGATACTACATCATTTAAATAACGAAAGACAATGACATATATATGAACAAACAATAAAGCTTGCACTATTTAAAACTTTTTATAAAAATTCATTTTAATCATTTTTCTTTTAGTGTTTAATACTGCAAAACTTTATTACGTTACAGACATAACAAATAAAAATAGGATGTTAGTAATTGAAAAAAATAATACTGATTACAATTATCGCATTTATTTTTCCGCTTAAATCGTATGCAGGAGTAATAGAGAATAAATATCAAACCAAGATGGAAAAATCTTCTTGGGAGTTCAGTGGAAATATATTTCACTGTGAAATAAGCCACCAAGTGGATGGGTTCGGAGACTTTATGCTCACCGCCACGCCTGGTGACGAGTTATTCATTAGTTTAACTGCTGACTGGCTGAGCCTGCGTGATCATGCCAGCGAAATAATAATTGAATCTTCTTCATGGCAGCAGCAGAACAACGCCCCTTTTGCACAATCAGAACTAAACTGGCAAGGTCATACCGCTAAAACGAGCCGAAACAGCGCAGCTTTTTTAGAGGCCTTAGAGCAAGGGCTCACGTGGCAAGTCAATATTGATCCAGGTAAAAATATCAAATATAAGGTGAATTCTTCACCCGTCTCTACTCGTGCCATCGTAAGAGAATTTAGATTATGTAAGCAAAACCTGCTGCCTAAGCCTTTTTCCTATGTACGCAGAGTGGATATGCAGTTTAATAGCAACTCGACACATCTATCTCCTGAGTACGAGCAGGATTTAATCGCAATTGCTCGCTATATTGCGGCTGATGACAATGTCACAGAAGTCCTTATCGATGGGCATGCTGACGCATCAGGAGATCACTTTGTGAACTTGCAATTAAGCAAGGAGCGCGCTTTTGAAGTTCAAGCAAGATTAATTGAGCTTGGCGTGCCCAATACAATGATTCAAGTGCGCCATCATGGCACAAGAACCCCCATTGCCAGTAATAATAGTGCCCAAGGACGTGAGCTGAACCGTCGCGTTATGGTGAGATTAGTTAAAACGAATAACCTTACCGCTCTCAAAACGCAGAAGGCCAGTCGATGAGTCAGCAATACTCAATCCAGTTGGTCGATTGCCAACTGTGTGAAACCGCTGCCGCATTATTGCTAAGCAATGGCTTTCAGTTATGGAGCAATCACCAGCCATCGCCTTGGCTGAATCTGGTGAATTTATCAGATTGTGAACCTGAACAAGTAGCACAGCGTTTAGCCATGTACCCGAGTAAGAATCAGATTGCCTTACTTGATCCAGAACAAACCGAATTGGCTAGTATTGCAATGCAGTCAGGAGTGCAAGACTATCTGTTGCAGCCGATTGATAATCAACAACTTATTGCACTGTTAACCCGTCTAAAAACTTTAGATAAAATTGATTCAGACATCGTTGCATCATCCGCTGTCAGTCGTCAATTATTGATGCTTGCTCAACGTGCAGCAATCACCAATGCTACGGTATTATTGACTGGTGAAAGTGGTACAGGTAAAGAGCCATTAGCCCGTTATATTCATCGTCACTCTAATCGTTCACAAGCCCCATTAATTTCGATCAACTGTGCGGCCATTCCTGAAAGTATTTTAGAGTCAATTCTATTTGGCCATGTCAAAGGCGCCTTTACTGGAGCTGTCAGCGATCAATCAGGTAAGTTTGAACAAGCCAATGGTGGCACTTTACTGTTAGATGAAATCGGCGAAATGCCGCTCGTCTTACAAGCTAAATTACTGCGAGTTTTACAAGAGCGCGAAGTTGAAAGAATTGGCAGCCATAAAGCGATTCCACTCGATATTCGCGTGATTGCATCAACAAATAAAGACTTACGCAAAGCTGTTGAGAATGGTGAGTTTAGGCAAGATCTATTCTACCGCTTAGATGTATTACCGCTAAAAATTACCCCACTAAGACAACGTCGTGAAGACATCATGCCTATTGCAGAGCACTTTTTAGACATGTACCACAACAATAACTCTGAACAAGTCTGTTACTTCAGTGATCAGGCCCGTAGTGTACTGCTCGGCCATGACTGGAGTGGCAATGTAAGAGAGCTTGAAAATACAATTCAGCGCGCATTAATCATGCGCCGTGGTCAAGCGATTCAGACCGCTGACTTAGGCATAGAAGCAGAACAAACTGCTCAATTAGCGCCTCAACAAAGTGGCCTGAAAGACTCTAAACGACAAGCAGAGTTTCAATACATCATAGACACACTGAAACGCTTCAATGGTCAACGAAACCTCACCGCAGAATCTCTTGGCATGACAACACGTGCATTGCGTTACAAACTTGCTCAAATGCGCGAACAAGGGATAGACATAGACCTTGCTCTTGGCAAAGTAGCGTAATTACCCTCTAGCAAATAGATAGGAAAACCAATGGCTAATGCAACCATGGTCAGTGCACCAATGACCAATGTTCAAACATTAATGGACCAAATGAATGTCCATTCAGAAATGGCCAAAGGCGCCATCAAAGTCGGTCCAAATCCGAGAGACTTTGGCACTCAACACCCTTCATTCACTGAATTGATGGAGCAAAAGGTTGCTGCAGTTAACACCGACCAAAACACCTCATCAGCACTTATGCGTGCTGTCGATAGTGGCGAAAGTGATGATTTAGTTGGTGCCATGGTGGCCTCACAAAAAGCCAGTTTGTCATTCGCCACTATGATTCAAATTCGAAACCGTTTGGTACAAGCGTTCGATGACGTAATGAAAATGCCGATTTAATCAATATTGATATAAATCAGTTCATTAACGATAAGTTTCAATAGCCTAAACCGCCTTAGTGCAAGGAAATTAGACACAATGCCTACAACTCTTACTCAAACTAGCCAACCCGTTACCGAGGTTGGAGAGAAAAAATCGCCTTTTGCGACGATAAAAGAGAAATGGACCAGTTTCAATCAAGGCGATAAACAAGTTGCCGTACTTGCGGTTTTCGCCATCGTCGTGGCCTGCGTCATCGTGCTTATGTTATGGACCGCAAGCCAAGGCTACCGACCTTTATACGGTAGCCAGGAAAAAGTCGAAACGGCGCAAATTATTGAAGTCCTTGAAACTGAAGGAATAAGCTATCGTCTTGATACTAATTCTGGGTTAGTTTTAGTGCCTGAAGACAGACTCGGCAAAGCGCGAATGATTTTGGCAGCCCGTGGCGTGAAAGCACAAATGCCGATGGGAATGGAGTCACTAGATAGTTCAGGGATTGGTACTAGCCAATTTATGGAGCAAGCTAAATATCGCTACAGTCTTGAAGGTGAACTCTCTCGTACCATTATGGCGCTACGTGCCGTTCGTACAGCCAGAGTGCATTTAGCGATTCCTAAAAAAACCCTATTTATTAGACAGCAACCTGAATTACCTTCGGCATCGGTCATGCTTGATCTTTATGCAGGTAGCAACATTCAATCAGAACAGGTTGAATCAATTGTCAATCTGGTTGCAGGCAGTGTCACAGGAATGACTGCAGAGCAAGTACAAGTTGTCGACCAACAAGGTAATCACTTAAGCTCAGCGTTAACCCTCAATAATGACATTACCCAAGCACGAGATCGCCAGCTCAAGTACACCCACGAGCTAGAGCAAAGCCTCATCAACCGTGCTTCAAGTATGTTAATGCCAATCCTTGGGCAAGAAAATTTCCAAGTTCAGGTCGCTGCGCAAGTTAATTTTAATCAAGTCGAAGAAACGAATGAGTCACTCGACCCTCAATCTGTTATGCGCAACGAACAGCAAAGCTCAAATGAAGTCAATGGTGACTTGGCCATGGGAATACCCGGTGCGCTCAGTAACCAGCCTCCAGCTGCAGAAGGTACTGAAACCAATCAACGCCGCAATGTCACTCAGCAAACTCAACGTAATTTTGATGTAGGACGTTCGGTTAAACATACCCGCTACCAACAAATGCAATTAGAGAACCTGTCAATTTCTGTGTTGTTAAATAATCAAGCTGCAGGCGAAAACGGTTGGACTGAAGCGCAACTTGAATCAATGAGCAACATGGTCCAAGACGCCATTGGTTTTACCGCTGCGCGTGGCGATCAATTTAGTATCAATAGTTTTGATTTTGCGCCAGCGAAAGTAGCTGAATTCCAGCCTATGCCATGGTGGCAAACAGAAGGTTACGAGTCATACCTGCGTTACTTTATTGGGTTACTACTCGGTATTGGACTGATTTTCTTTGTCTTACGTCCGTTAGTTCGTCACTTAACTAAAACCGTTGACTTAAGTGCGATGAAGGAAGTTGAAGAGCAGGATAATTATCAATATCAAGAGCCTAGCCCTGCGAAATTAGACAGTAGCAATAGTGATGCGCAGTCTCTTGCTGATGAGCTAATGGGACTCGGTCAGCCTCAAGCTGATGATGACCTAATGAATATTGGACTACCAGAAACCAGTTCTCCGCTAAAAGTGAAAATGGAGCACCTCAGTGTTCTCGCTGAAAAAGAGCCCGCTCGTGTAGCAGAAGTCATTGCCCACTGGATCAGCGACAAAGATGCTAAACAACACTCATAGCGAGATAGGAAAAGACTAATGATGAATGAACTTGATATTAACTTAGATAATCTCGACCAAGCTGCCATGATCCTATTGAGCATGGGCGAGAAAGGCGCAGCGCAAGTGATGGCTCATTTAGACCGTAATGATGTGCAGCATTTGAGCCATAAAATGGCTCGCCTATCGAGCATTACTCAAAATGAAGCCGACTTTGTCATAGGACGCTTTTTTAAGCGCTACCAAGAGCAATCAGGTATTGCCCGCGCCTCACGCTCATACCTGCAAAAAACCCTCGATTTAGCCCTAGGGGATCGTGTAGCAAAAAGCTTGATAGACAACATCTATGGTGACGAAATCAAAACCTTGGTTAAACGTCTTGAGTGGGTCGACCCTAAGTTACTTGCCCGTGAAATCACCAATGAACATAGCCAACTTCAAGCGGTACTTTTAGGTTTATTGCCACCTGAAAGTGCAGCCCAAGTATTATCAGGTTTACCAGAAGCAGGCCAAGACGAATTACTGGTTCGTATCGCTCAATTAGGAGAGCTTGAGCGCGGTGTCGTTGAAGAACTGCGCCACCTCGTAGAACGATGCATGCTCATAGCAATGGAAAAGAGTCATACTCAAGTATCTGGTATTCGCCAAGTTGCCGACATTCTCAATCGCTTTGAAGGTAACCGAGAGCAATTGATGGAGATGATTAAGCTCCACGATAAAAAACTGGCGGGTGAAGTGGCAGACAACATGTTCGACTTTATTATTTTAGGTCGTCAAAAAGCGGAAACCTTGCAAGAAATCATGGCGCTTGTGCCTGCCGATACGTTAGCGCTAGCGCTTAAAGGTATTGAATCAGACCTTAAGAAAACCTTACTGCAAGCATTACCAAAGCGTATGTCTTCAGCGATAGAAACCCAAATTGAAGCCATAGGCACAGTACCATTGAGTCAAGCCACAGCAGCCCGCAAAGACATTATGGAACTGGCTAAGCAAATGATGGACGAAGGCCAAATAGAATTACAGCTGTTTGAAGAACAGGTTGTTGAGTAATGAGCCCATTTTTGACTGATCAAAAGAGTAAAGCCATGAACAAGTCACCGCATTCTGACAGACGCTTTCGCCTCAGCGGCGAGCGTGTACGCCGTCACCAATTTAGCCCATTACATGCAGACGAGCTTGCCCAAAACCATGAAGAGCCATCATGGCAAGATTACCAACAAGCTTTTGATAAAGGTTATGATGAAGGCGTCGTAAAAGGTCATGAAGCTGGCTTAGTTTCAGGCCACAAAGAAGGCCAACAATCTGGCTATGCCGCAGGATTTAATCAAGGACGAATTGAAGGGCAATTAAAGGGTAAAGAAGCTATTGATGAGCAACTTAATAACTTAATTACGCCATTGTCAGCAATGAAATCTTTGCTCGAAGAAGGTCATACTCAGCAGGTGATGCAGCAACAGGAGCTGATTTTAGATTTGGTTCGTCGAGTATCAATTCAAGTTATCCGATGTGAACTGACCTTACAGCCTCAACAAATTCTTGCCTTAGTTGAAGAAACACTAGCCGCGATTCCTGATGCTCCCACTGACGTGAAAATTCATCTTGAGCCATCAGCTGTCACGCAATTAAAAGACATCGCAGCTGATAAAGTGCAAGACTGGACTTTAGTCCCTGATAACACTATCAGTGCGGGCGGTTGTCGTATTGTGGGCGATAAATCCGATGCCGATGCTTCAATGGAAACCCGTCTCAATGCCTGTTTAGATCAAGTAGAGAATCACTTAAAGCGCACAGATATCGAGCAACAACTGTCATCAGATACAAGTGTCAATCAGGCAACAACAGATACTACAGACGAAACTCGAGGCGCCAGTGAGCAGTAGTTCGGCTCAAACAAGCGCCGAGATCATTGACTGGCCGTCTGTGCCAGTGGCACAAGTGTATGGCAAGCTCACTCGAGTCAATGGCTTGCTGCTTGAGGCTGTCGGCTGCCAACTAGGTACAGGCGATCGCTGCCATATTGAGTGTCGCAATGGTGGAGTCGTCGAAGCTGAGGTTGTCGGGTTTTACAAAGACACCGTCTGTTTAATGCCAATTGAACACACCTCAGGACTGATGCCTGGCGCAAGAGTGATCCCTATTGCTGAGCGCTGTCAAATACCTGTTGGTAAAGGCTTACTTGGCCGTGTACTTAATGGCTTAGGTAAGCCACTTGATGACCTTGGCCCTCTTAGCCAAATACAAACCATTCCTATGGTGCAAATGAGCACTAACCCGCTACAGCGTAAGCCAATTACCGAACCTTTAGATGTCGGGATCCGAGCTATCAATGCTTTATTGCCCGTCGGCCGTGGTCAACGCTTAGGGTTATTTGCTGGCTCTGGTGTCGGTAAAAGTGTGCTGTTAGGCATGATGACCCGCTTTACTGAGGCTGACATTGTCATCGTAGGGCTAATTGGTGAACGTGGCCGTGAAGTGCGTGAATTTATCGAGCAATCATTGGGCGAAGAAGGTCGACAACGTTCAGTTGTCATCGCCGCTCCAGCAGATACCACCCCATTGATGCGTATGCGTGCTATGCGACTGTGCCATCACATTGCTTGCGCTTACCGAGATCAAGGAAAGCGAGTTCTGCTATTAGTTGACTCTTTAACCCGCTATGCACAAGCGCAGCGAGAAATTGCCTTAAGCTTAGGTGAACCACCTGCAACCAAAGGTTATCCGCCGTCAGCGTTTGCCCAGCTTCCTAGCTTGGTCGAAATGGCAGGAAACGGCCAACACCCTACAGGCACCTTAACTGCATTTTATACCGTATTAACGGAAGGTGATGATCAACAAGATCCTATTGCCGATGCCGCTCGAGCCATCCTTGACGGCCACATAGTGCTAGATAGAAAACTGGCTGAACAAGGCCATTACCCTGCCATTGATATTGGCGCTTCTGTAAGCCGACTTGCAGCGCAAGTTGCCAGCTCTGACAGCTTGTCTCACGGACAAGTGTTTAGGCATTTAAATAGTAAATATCAGCAGGTGAAAGAATTATTGCCTTTAGGTGGTTATCAGCCTGGGCAAGACAAAGAGCTTGATATTGCAGTACAAGCGTACCCACAAATGGCCGCTTTTTTACAGCAAGCGACCCATAGTCAAGCAGACCATCAACATAGCATCAGCCAATTACAGCAGTTAGTTGAAGGTCTGGGTTACCAAGCACCTCCTTCGACTGAATAAGGCAGATGCAGCAGTACGTCATCAACCAAAGCGCATTGTAGAGATCGTAAAATGAAACAGCTTTTACAGTTATGCCAACAAGAAGAAAAGAAACTGCATCAGCTCAGCCAGCAAAAGAATGCCAGCCAACAGCGTTTGCTTGAAATCGCCCAGCAGCAGCAACAACTATCAAGCATGGTCAGCCAATATCACGCTTACCCACAACAATGCGCCAACCCGCTATTAATGCAAAATAGCGTGCAAATGATTAACGCAATTCAGCCCCTACAAAAGAAGCTCACACGTCAAAAAATATTATTAGAACAGGAACATCAAAGAGTGGATAAAATATGGCGTAGCCAGTTAGGGCGCCAACAAGGCATTAATTGGTTCTATCAAGATCGTCTCAAACAACGACAAGCTCATATTAATAAACAAGAACAAAAACAAATGGATGATTTGGCCTGTCGGTATCAGCTTAAGTAAACATACTTAAATGATGTTTTTTATTACCAAACTTCGTTTAGCTTTCCCCTCCCCCTTACTTTATTAGCGCACAGAGGTTAATTTGAATATAAATAAGAGTGTCATTTGGGGCAACCTTCATAAATGGTCGGCAATCACCTGCATAGGAACAACTTTGTTATATCTTTTCCTTGTGATGAACTTAACTTACGTTGGAGTAAAGGTAACGTATTACTCAATCCCCATTATAGTGATTAGCTTTGCGCTAGCTTACTTATCAAGAAAGCACAGAACTTATTTTAGAAGCAAAAATTGCTAACTTTCAAAGTGAAAGATTCTTTGTATTTCCAAACTTCGTTTGGATTTTATCAAAGTCCTGGTGCTTCGCCCACACCCAATTCTAACATTCGTGATTTCTCCCATATTTCCAAACTCCGTTTGGATTAACGTCGTGGCGCTTCGCCCACACCAGACTAAAAGGGAGTTAACTGCGACTCCCTCTTAGAACACCCCGCAGCTCCGGCGAAATTTAAACAGCAAAATTTCCAACGGAGAATCATCCAGCGTTAACCTTCTTTTGAAGTCTTCTTAGGCAAGCTGTAATAATCACTAACGCTTACGATGAGGCGATGTTTCAACTCTTGATCTGGTGTAGACGAAACGCCACGACTTTAATTCCTGTTCCAAATTTAAAAAAGTTACCTTTACATCAGGCTGGTAGGGAAATAGGATTAATATTAATCAATAACTTACGTCATCTATTCTCGGTGGGGCGAGGTAAAAACTATTAGGGGGAGAATGGCTATGACTGCAGGTACGGTAGATGATTGGGTTGGCTTATTAAAGTTTCGTAACGAGAAGTTTAAATCTATAAAGCATAATAACCTGCAAGAAAAATACATTCTTGCACTAAGTATAAGAGTATCTGAGTTGTGTTTAGATGCAGTTATACTTTTGAACAACAGAAGAATATCTTCGGTTCCAGTGATCCTGCGTTCCGCTTTAGAATCTTATGTTGACCTTCAATGTTGTATTAGAGATGTCAATCATCCTAGCTTTATGACTAAGGCACAGCACTGGCGCTTATATGAGTTACACAAACATATAAATAGTGGCGCTGCTGAAGAATACAAAAAGCTTGGTAAGAAATTATCTGTTTGGGAACGCTTTAAAAAAGCTGAATTGGTCGAGTTATATAATGCCTATTATTCATACCTTTCTATGCACTCTCACGGAAATGTAGGTGCGTTAGCGGAAAACTCCGATGGCGAGAAAGTAATACTTGGCTCTGCATACGATGATGAAAAATCTTTACAATATTTTGATCAAGCTATAAACCTAGTTGCCCTATCTATTAAGGACGTATTAGTTTTCTATCATTTTGACTCAGACTCAATAGAGTATCCTGCTAAAATTATTGATAAGATCAATAAAAAATTATAAACAACTCTTTGCAAAAGAAATGAGTGAATTCAATATTTATTCGCTTGAATAAATATTACCTAGCATACCCATAGTCGTTTTGACTTTCTGGTTGCTTGTTCAATAACGAGTTAATCACTTCTTGTTGGCTGACCAACAACTTGCCATTTTCTTCGTTAAACTGTTGGCTTTCTTTTACTAAATCAACCAAGTTGCGCCACAATAACAGTACTTGTTTTTGGCTGGCTTGAGGCAGTCTGGCGATGAGGTCTTCCATACCTTTGCTGTTACCCGTAAAACCTAAAGCAACTAAGGTTCTTGAACGGTTTTTAGCGCGCTCCATTAGCTTTTCACACAATTGTGTTTGCGCTTCATTATGCAAGGCTAAACCAGCATTATCACGGCGTTTCATTAATTCACGTTGGCGGATTAATAAGCCATGAAGCTGTTTGTAGCCATCAATATCCACTCTTATTCCACGCAATAACCCTTGCACTTGCTCCCGCTTAGATACTGGTGCAGCCGAACCTTGATGTGGTTGTTCCACTTGATTACCCATGATTTTGCTTCATCGCCTCTGCTATTTTTTTCACATCTAAACTGAATGTGCCGTTTTGCAATGCTTGACGTAATTCAGCCACTTTTGCGGCGTCAAAATCGTCCATACTGGCTAGGTTAGGCTGGTTTTTTTCAATCAGTTTCCAATCATCACTCACGGTACTTTGCACAGGCATTTTCCGTGTTTTAAGCTCGGCAACTTCATGCTGTTGCGAGGTATTGGATTTGCTTTTCGTTGTGCCCATGTCAGCGGTGACTGCGCTAGAAATTTTGTTGATATCCATAATGGTTCACCATATATGTCGTCGATATCTATTAAAGGCGGCTAATAAACAAGAAAACTAAAATATCATCATCATAAAATCAGCCTGATAACTTAAGCGGATTGATGCACAATTTAGCCTATGGACGTTGACAAGCTTTGAGCTGTAATACTGAACATGAAATTTGATAGCTAAGACTGAAAAGTTCGCAGGTCAGTGGGTCTATTTGACCTGCTTAAAATAAGGTCTTCACTCTGCCTTTCGCAGTGGGGTAAACATGAATAATTTTACCAGAACTTAAATTGCGGACTCGAATGGTGGATCCTTCTCCGCCAGACTCCAATGCTTCTCCTGGCATATTGGCATAAAAGCCATTCATTTTAGCTTCTATAATCACCCGGTCACCAATATTAATCCATTGAGGATTAGTCACTTGGCTGGTTTTAATCGCTCTGAACCGACGCAGTTTGTGGCTGACTTGATGACCGATTAATTGCGATTTTTGAGTAATAAGATCTCGGTCTGCTGGAGTCAATTTAAGCCATTGCAGCTCAATATCACTGGCAGAAATATGCTCGCCTCTTGCCAATGGTCTATTTGCCACAGGGACATTGGCAGTGACATCAACACGAGCACGAATAAATAAACTCCACCCTAATGATTCACATGTCACTCGACGTTGAACATTGCCAAAAGGCAATCTAGCACCGCTGCTAATCACCAGCGCGTTTGGGCATTGCTGCAAGTTAGCAGCCCCTGAAGGTAAATGCACATCAATCGTGTGTTTGATGGCATCAAGCCCTGCTTGTCGCTGCCAGTTGGCTAGTTCCTTTTCTACCATTTGCGTAAAAGACTGCTTTAGTTGCCCTGTGGCATTGCTGTGATCTTGCGCATGTATTGTCAGCGGAAGCAAACAGGATGCCGCCAGTGTCACACAGGAAACTAGCGTTCCGATCTTATCTTTAAAATAGTCACAAACCATTGATAAAACTCGCTTTAAACTTTTGGCACACTAATTGGATAGACAAGGCAAATATTGAAATCGTCCATACCATACTAGGAGTTTTAATGGCTATCAACCTCGACACCGCCTTAGGCATTCACGCACAAACATTAGATTTTCGAGTCGAGCGAAGCAAGATGTTGGCGGGTAACTTAGCCAATGCTGAAACTCCTGGTTATAAAGCGAAGGATTTAGATTTCAAAGCTGTCATGACGCAAATCAATGCGGGAATGGATGTCGGTCGAGACTACCAAACAGCCTACCGTGTGCCTTACCAAAGCTCTGCGGATCACAATACCGTTGAGCTGGGTAAAGAACAGGCGAGGTATTCGCAAAATGCCATGGATTATCAAACGAGTCTCACCTTCTTGAACATGAAAATTTCCGGCTTACGCTCGGCTATCGAAGGACAATAGGAACTGATATGTCATTTGGAGAAATATACCAAATTGCGGGTGCAGGTATGCACGCACAAACCATTCGTTTAAACACTGTGGCCAGTAACTTGGCTAACTCAGGTGCTGCGGCAGAAAACCCTGATGATGCATATCGTGCATTGAAGCCGGTTTTCTCAACGATCTACAACCAAACCCAAGAAGGCAAAGCCGCTGGTGCACAAGTTGAAATCGCCGCCATTGTCGAAACCGATGCTCCGTTAGATATGCGATACGAGCCTGATCATCCCTTTGCTGACGAACTCGGTTATGTCGCCTATTCAAACGTCAACACAGTTGAAGAAATGGCTGACATGATGGCAGCAAGTCGTTCATTTGAAACCAATGTAGAAGTGATGAACCGTGCTCGTTCTATGCAACAAGGGCTCTTGCAGCTAGGAAACAAATAATGAATGTTACCCCAAGTACAACCAGTAATGACCCTGCTGCCACTGCCACAGAAGTCATGAATTCACCAGGCAATGATGCTTCATCTATCCGCAATGAATTTCTAACCCTGATGATTGCGCAAATTCAAAATCAAGATCCTACCAACCCTATTGATGGCACTGAGTACGTCACTCAACTGGCACAGTTCTCACAAGTAGAAAGTCTTGAGCACATGCGCGCAAATCAAGCCACCAGCATGGTGATGATGGAAAATTTAGCCATTGTGCAATCAGCGCAACTTGTAGGCAAAACGGCCATGGTGCCAGCATCAGAGCTTGAAATAGACGGCTTACCTGTTGATGGCAAAGTCTATCTAGGTAATGCGGTTGAAGAACTCAGTATCGATATCATCGACGAAAATGGTGATGTGGTACATACCTTAGAGTTAGGTACTCAAGAGCCTGGTGATGTGGCCTTTACCATTGATCCAGAAGCCCTAGATTTGCCTGCTGGCGAATACAGTATCGAAGCCAATATCACTGCTGATGATGTTACAGAAACCGCAGATACCTTCATCGCTGCAACCATTGAAAAAGTTCATTTTGTCAGTGCCTCCGGCGTCATGATGGCCGAATTAGGTAACGGGCTTGGCACCGTTTCTGTTCTCGAAATCTCTGAAGTCTCATAACAAAAATTAATAGGATTACACCATGTCGTTCAATATCGCATTAAGTGGTTTACAAGCAACAACACAAGACTTAAACACCATCAGTAACAACATTGCTAACGGTTCTACTGTTGGTTTCCGTAGTGGCCGTAGCGAATTTGCAGCCGTTTACAATGGTGGCCAACCTGGCGGTGTAAATACCATGTCGACTAGCCAAAACTTCTCGATGGCAGGCAGCCTTGCGTACACAGGTCGTCAACTTGATATGGGAATTCAAGGTGATGGATTCTTTGTTCTTAGCGGTCAAGATGGCAGCACCATGTACTCACGTGCAGGTATGTTCAATCAAGATGCCAATGGCTATGTAACCGATCCAGCGGGTAACCGTTTACAAGGTTACAGTGTCGGACCTGGCGGGCAATTACAAAACGGTAATGTCACAGACTTACAAATACAGGCTGGCTCATTACCTGCTTCAGCAACCAGCACCATTAGCTTAGTGTCTAACCTCGACTCTCGAGTCGATGCAATCGACCAAACTGACACACCGTTTGATAAAGATGATGCATCGACGTATCACTCTTCAAGTACTGTGACGACCTATGATTCACAAGGTAATGAGCACGCACTAACGCAATACTTTGTTAAAACGGATGACAATGAGTGGTCAGTTCACTATGTGATGGGCGATGAAGATATTACGCCAGCTGCGGGTCATCAACTGTCATTTGATGAAAACGGTTTGCTGACTGCTGGCGCTGATTTTGAATTAGACATCCCACGAGATATTACTGGCGGTGCAGCCGCAATGGTATTGGCACTCAGCTTTGATAAAAGCACCCAATACGCTTCTGACTATAACAACTCAAGCCTAAGCCAAAACGGTTACACATCTGGTGAACTTAACGGTATTCGCCTTGACGATGGCGGTAACTTGTACGGCACTTACACCAATGGTGAAGAGCAACTTCAAGGGCAAGTGGTGTTAGCCGATTTCAACAACCCAAATGGTTTAAGCCCTGTAGGTCAAAATGCGTGGGTTGCCACTAACTCAGCGGGCCAACCAATGATTGGCACGCCAACAACAGGCACCTTAGGGTCAATTAATGCAGGTTACCTAGAAAGCTCAAATGTCGATAACACCGCTGAAATGGTTAACTTAATGACAGCCCAGCGAAACTACCAGTCAAATGCCAAAGTGTTAGATGCCAACTCGACTATGCAGCAAGCATTACTAAACGTTATTTAAGGCTGAACCATGGATAAGATGCTGTATACCGCTGCAACAGGCGCGACCAGAGTCATGGAAGCCCAAGCTATCAGAGCCAACAACCTGGCAAATGCTGATACCACTGGCTTTAAGGCAGATCTTGAGCGTGTGAATGCCAAAGTGGTCACCCCCACAGGTAATAGCTTACACACTCGAGTCTTAGCGCAAACTGAAAGTAGCGGCTTTAGCCAACAGGCAGGTGTGCTCAACCCAACAGGCAGAACATTAGATTTAGCCATCAATGATGGCGGTCTATTTAGTGTGATGACACCTAATGGAGAAGCTTATACCCGCTCTGGTGTCGTCGTGCCTGATGCTGCGGGGCAATTAACCATAGATGGTCGCCCTGTCGCAGGCGTTGATGGTCCAATCGTGCTACCCGAATACCGAGAGCTATTCATTGGTGATGATGGTCGCATCAGTATCGTTGCCGACACAGGCAACATTACCGAAGAAGTCGGTCAGCTAAAACTGGTTAACCCAGACTTACAGCAAATTCAAAAAGGCCAAGATGGACTGTTTTACAGTAACGATGGAATGCCATTAGCCGCAGACGATGAAGTGCTAGTGCGTAGCGGCTTTCTTGAGGCCAGTAATGTTAAAGCGGTAAGCGAACTCATAGCGTCAATGGACTTAAGCCGCCAATTTGAAGTGCAAGTGAAACTGATGCAAAGCGCCGAGAAACTGGCTGAATCAGGTAATCGTTTAATGCGTGATGCATAACAAAACACGCACGACAGAATAAAATAAAAGGAATCACATCATGCAATCTGCATTATGGGTAAGTAAAACGGGCCTTAGTGCTCAAGACACTAAAATGACCACCATTGCCAACAACTTGGCTAACGTTAACACCACAGGTTTTAAGCGTGACCGTGTGGCATTTAACGATTTGTTTTATCAAGTACAACGCCAGCCTGGCGGCCAAGTTGATGAGCAAAATGAATTACCATCAGGCCTTCAATTAGGTACAGGTACTCGCGTTGCTGGTACTCAAAAAGTCTTCACTACTGGCGACATTCTTACTACAGGTCAGCAGTTAGATATGGCGATTCAAGGCCAAGGTTTCTTCCAAATCGAAGAAGCAAATGGTGACTTGGGTTATACCCGTGATGGCCAATTTTTCCGTAGTAGCGACGGCTTAATGGTGACATCACAAGGTTTGCCTTTAGTACCCAATATCGAAATTCCGGAAGATGCGTTAACCGTAACCATTGCATCAGACGGCCAAGTGTCTGCACAAATGGCGGGCCAAGCCGAAGCACAAGAATTAGGCCAAATCACCTTAGTTAACTTCACCAACCCTGCTGGTTTAGAGGCGCGCGGAGACAACTTATATCGTGAAACAGGCGCATCTGGTGCTGCGATTGAAGGGGTTGCAGGCGATCAAGCTATTGGCCAAATTCGCCAAGGTTCTCTTGAAGGTGCCAACGTTAATGTTGTTGAAGAGATGGTTGAAATGATCTCGACTCAACGTGCTTATGAAATGAATGCCAAAGTCGTGTCCTCATCAGATGACATGCTCAAATTCTTAAACCAAGCACTGTAAACACTCACGACAGGAATTGAGCAAGGCATAACCTTGCTCAATACCCTTGTAATACTTTGACTCATGGTCAGGTTAACTTCGTCTCGACAAGGAATATTATGCGACATAGCTGGATTGCGATAGTACTACTGCTATCGGGTTGTGCATCTCACCTTCCTGAGCCAGAAACGGCACCGGGTAAGCCAGAGTGGGCTCCCCCAGAAATTGATTACAGCTTGCCAGAAGCCAGTAATGGTAGTGTTTATCGTCAAGGTTATATGTTGACACTTTTTAAAGATAAACGGGCATTTCGTGAAGGCGATATCCTCACTGTGTCACTGGATGAAAAAACTTATTCGAGCAAAAAAGCTGATACCAAAACCAATAAAGAAAGCTCGATGTCTATTGGCGCACAAGGCTCGTCAGGCAACAGCAGTTTTGCTGGCAGCGGTGGCGCAGATACGGGACGTTCATTTAACGGCACAGGTTCAAGCACTCAACAAAACCAATTAACCGGTTCCATTACTGTCACGGTCGCCAAAGTGTTACCTAACGGCGCCTTGCTCATTCGAGGCGAGAAATGGCTCAGACTGAACCAAGGTGATGAGTACCTTAGATTACTCGGACTGATCCGCACCGATGACATTGGCAACGACAATACTATTTCATCTCAACGTATTGCTGATGCCAGAATTATCTATGGCGGTCAGGGTGCAATTTCAGACAGTAACCAAATGGGTTGGGCGTCTCGATACTTTAATAGCCCTTGGTTTCCGCTGTAATGACACGACTTGCACAGCGTCATCTCATCCAGTTTACTTTTGTTAGTGCCTGCCAATTCGTGCAGGCATGGAGCGTTAAATGAAACAAGCTATCGCATTTTTTGCGAGCGTGTTAATGACTATTTTGTCATTTCAAACCACTGCTGCACCGCAAACAGAACAAGCCATTCAAAATCGTTATTTGATGGATATTGTTGATGTGCAAGGTATCCGTGATAACCAACTCGTAGGATACGGTTTAGTTGTGGGGCTCGATGGCACCGGTGACCGTAACCAAGTGCGCTTTACCAGCCAATCTATCGTTAATATGCTCAAGCAGTTTGGCGTACAAATTGATGATAGAACCGACCCTAAATTGAAAAATGTCGCAGCGGTCGCTGTACATGCCACCATTCCACCACTGGCAAGTGCGGGCCAAACCATTGATGTGACCGTGTCATCTTTGGGTGATGCAAAAAGTTTACGTGGCGGCAGCTTACTGATGACCCCGCTACGTGCTGTCGATGGCGAAGTATATGCCGTGGCACAAGGTAACTTGGTCGTTGGCGGCATTTCAGCTCAAGGTCGTAACGGTACGTCTTTGACGATTAATACTCCGACCGTAGGGGCAATTCCTAACGGAGCGCTGCTAGAGGCAGAGATCCACAGTAACTTTAACGAAACCGAACACATTGTCCTTAACCTGCGCGATCCCAGTTTTAAAACTGCACGCAATATAGAGCGAGCTGTGAATGAGTTATTTGGCCCTGATGTCGCAGAAGCCGATAGCAGCGCTAAGGTTTTAGTTCGTGCGCCAGAATCAAATCGTGAGCGTGTGACCTTTATGTCTATCCTTGAAGAGCTGCAAATTGAACAAGGGCGAAAATCCCCCCGCGTAGTGTTTAACAGCCGTACAGGCACGGTAGTGATGGGTGGCAATGTCGTTGTTAGAAAAGCAGCTGTCAGCCACGGTAACTTAGTCGTGTCGATTGTAGAGCAAGAATTTGTCAGCCAGCCCAATGCGCCGTTTATAGGCCAAGGGCAAGGTCAAACTGTGGTTGGTAGTGACAGTGATATAGATATTGATACAGGTGATGGGCATATGTTTGTGTGGCCAGAAGGCATTGCACTCAATGATGTTGTAAGAGCAGTCAATAGCTTAGGCGCCTCACCAATGGACTTAATGGCAATACTGCAAGCGCTTAATGAAGCTGGCGCATTAGAAGCTGAATTAGTGGTGATTTAATGAAATTAGATAATAACCACGGTTATCTGAATAACCTCAATGCAAAAGACTTAATCGAAGCCAATGGTGAACATGGTGCTTTAGAGCTGGTGAGCCAACAATTTGAAGCCCAATTTTTACAGACAGTGCTCAAACAAATGCGCTCGGCATCTGATGTCATGGCCGATAAAGACAGTCCATTATCATCTCAAAATGATGGCATGTACCGAGACTGGCATGATGCTGAATTGGCGGGTCGATTAAGTCAGCTACAAAGCACCGGCCTTGCTAGCGTAATGACAAAACAATTGTCCGCAGGGCTTAAGTCAGCTCCTGATAGTGTCGCTTCTAATAACCATACTGAACACGTCACTCAAGTTGAGAATACCAGCGCGCAAATACCTGCAAAAACTGAACAAAATTCAGTGATGACTGTGAACACAACAGCCATGCAGCCAGCGTTAAATATTCCACTAATGGCCAAACCGAACAAATAACAGCGGCGAACAATTCGCAATATCGACTGGATTCGACGCTGTGACATGAGGATTAGATATGAGCATGCTCAATATTGGGATGTCAGGCATTAATGCCAGTATGGCAGCACTCAATGCCACATCAAATAACATTGCCAATGCAATGGTACCAGGCTATTCACGCCAATCTGTATTGATGAGTTCTGTAGGCAGCAGTGCTTACGGTAGCGGTATGGGGGTCATGGTTGACGGTGTTCGTCGTATTTCAGATCAGTATGAAGTGGCGCAACTGTGGAAAACCACCAGTGATGTCGGCTTTACCAGTGTTCAAGCCAGTTATTACACTCAAGCCGAGCAAATATTTGGTTCTGAGGGCAATAACATTTCCGCTGGCTTAGATTTATTGTTCGCTTCGCTCAACTCAGCTATGGAGCAACCCAATGAAATTGCCCATCGTCAAAGTGTATTAAATGAATCTCGTGCCTTGACCCAAAGATTCAATTCTATCAGTGACGGTATCGACTCACAGCTTAAGCAGGTCGAAGGACAAATTAACGCCTCAACTAAAGAAATCAATGCTTTGCTTGAGACGATTGCCAGCTTTAATGCAGAAATCCAATCATCAGGAAGTAACCCACCGCTGTCGTTACTTGATGCGCGCGATGCTGCGATTGATGACTTAGCCGTGATTGTTGATATCCGCGTCGTTGAAGATTCTCAAGGGATGAAGAACATCTCATTGGCTCAAGGACAGCCGTTGGTTTCTGGCACTCAGTCTTCAACGCTATCAACTCAGCCAGATCCTGATAACCCACAATTATCTAAGGTCAGTATCCAGTTTGGTAACTCCAGTTTTCCGATTGATGAAACCGCCGGAGGTAGCTTTGGAGCATTACTCGATTACCGTGATACCAGCTTAGCTGAGTCAATGGCGTTTATTAACGAGCTCGCACAAACCGTCGCTGACGAGTTTAATGCAGTATTGCGCGAAGGTACGGACCTTAACGGCGAAAAGCCGACCCTGGATTTATTCACTTACGACCCGAGTAACCCTGCGGGCACCATCAAAATCAGTGACGGCTTTACCGCTGAAATGCTGGCATTTGGTAAGGATGGTACACCCGGTGATAACGACAACTTAAAAGACATATTAGAACTCGCCAATACCGAGTTTACGTTCGAGTCTATGGGTGTCACGACCACTATGGGTGATGTTTATGCCAGTAAAGTCGGTCAACTCGGCTCAGCCTCTCGCCAAGCGCAAATGGCCCAGGACACGGCATTAAAACTGCAAATGGAAGCGCAATCACAATGGGCGAGTACCAGTGGCGTCAGCATGGATGAAGAAGGGGTGAATTTGATTATTTATCAACAATCTTATCAAGCCAATGCCAAGGTCATCTCTACCGCTGATCAATTGTTCCAAACGCTTTTAATGTCTATCTAACTGAAGGAATTCTGTAATGCGCGTTAGCATGATGAATATGTACAGCCAAAACCTACAAAGCATGCAAAACCTCACCAGTGATGTGGCTAGAGTGAATCAACAAATGGCCACAGGTAAGTCCATTTTGCGTCCTTCAGATGATCCTATTGGCATGGCTAAGGTCATCACAACACAGCGAGATTTAGCCTCAACATCGCAATACTTACAAAACACTGAATCACTTAGTACCAGTTTAGATCGCTCTGAAACCTACCTTTCAAGCATGACTAACCTGCAAATGCGGATGCGCGAAATCACCATCGGTGCCAATAACGGTGCGCTATCTCCTGAAGATAGAGCCGCTTACGCTGCCGAGCTAAGTGAATTATTAGAGTCATTTGTGGATGTGGTTAATGCAAAAGATGACGGCGGAAACTACCTGTTTTCAGGTAACGAGACAGGGACAGCTCCTATCGGTATTGATGCTGATGGTAACTACTTTTATCAGGGCGATGATGGCCACCGAGAAGTACAGATATCCGGCTCAGCTTGGATGACAGGTAACGTGACTGCTAAAGAATTTTTATTCTCATCAGGCGGCACTGATATCCTGAATCAAACCAAGCAATTTATCGATGTACTGAATGACCCAGATTTAAGTCCTGGCGATGATGTTTTTACCCAAGCAGCTGAAGATATGTTAGCGACATTAGATGATTCTCTAGCAAGCATTAGCGGCGCTATTACTGATATTGGTGGTAAACAAAATGCCCTTAGTTTGATGCAAACAACTCACACAGAGCGCATTTTATTCAGCGAAGAAGTCATCGGTGAAACCGAAGGCTTAGATTATGCTCAAGCCACAGCTGAGTTTAATTTGAAGTTGACCACATTACAGGTGACGCAACAGTCTTTTGTGCAGGTAAGTCAGTTATCATTGTTCAACCACATGTAAGTTAGTTAACCAAATCCATGCTTAAAGGTATTTCCGAGAGTCTCAATGTATTGCAGCGCAACCAAACGGTTGCGCCAGCACCTACCGCTGTGCCAAGTTCACAGCCAGCGACAGCCAAACCTGCGCCTTCGATTCCAACCCACAGATTAGCAAGCTACCAAAAGTGGGCGAAAGTCACTCAAGGCCAGCATGCTATTTCAGCCAATCAAGTGGCTGAACAAGGCTTACTAAAGGTGTCGCAATTACTCAAAAAACTGCAAGTACCTCTCAGTAATGCCTCTTTGCAGCATGGTCTTTCAGAACAACAATCTGATACCGCAAAGCAACTCCAACAACAACTAGCAGCGCTCGATATCAGTTATCAACAGCAACCGTTAGTTGATCACCAACTGAACTTAATCAATAGCCAGCGCCCAGCAGCTAAGCATTTCTTTCAACTCAAGTCGGTTGATTTAATTGGGGTAAAAACCCGTGATGAACGCATTACCGTACAATATGGGAATCAAGCTGCAAGTGCGTTATTACCCGCGCATCAAAATAGCCAGTACTTAGCCAAGCAACTGACTCATGCTTTAAAAGACATTGGGATAACGGTACAAGCACCTGCACGAGATTCAGCTATGCTCAGCAGTGAACACAGTGAATGGCAACAGATACAAGCGGGTTTACTGATGTCAGGCCAAG
This sequence comes from Shewanella sp. 10N.286.52.A9, assembly GCF_041468985.1. Classification (NCBI taxonomy): domain Bacteria; kingdom Pseudomonadati; phylum Pseudomonadota; class Gammaproteobacteria; order Alteromonadales; family Shewanellaceae; genus Shewanella; species Shewanella sp. 10N.286.52.A9. The sequence goes on from NZ_JBFRJQ010000001.1 coordinate 119,642, forward strand.
GACAACGCCTGCCAGCTGGCGAAGCTCGCACAGTAAAAGTGGTAGAGATATTATCTTGGCAAGATCCAAAAGAGTGGCGTTTCGATAAGCCCGAGGACATTAAACAAACACAGGCTAAAATTGCTAAAACTCAGCAAAAAGTGAATCAACAGTTGATGGAGTTACGCAGCAGCAAACAAAAAGTGCAGCAGCAATTAAAGCGAACTAACTACCAAGAACAACTTCATGGCAACCTTGATAACAACATGGCTAAACTCAAAGAACTGATGCAGCCTACACCTTTTTCTGCCCAGGTGACGTCCTTAATGGCGCAAGCTAATGTCAGCCGTGACCATGTGTCATCACTATTAAAAAGTAAGCCATAGATATATTGTTTCTCACGATAATGAGTTTTATTCGTGAAAAATCCTTTGTTGTAATTCATTTCGACCTTCATCACACATCCCTCACGCCCTATATTTGATGGGCTTTGGGGTTTATACCAAGCTTCAAGATTTTGTTTTACTCCCTCATTTGAACAAAATTTTAATATTTTTTTTATCACTCCGATTCAGTTTCGTTTTCCTGTGTCGTTTTAATTAATTGTGAGACCAAAACTTTAAACTATAGGAAAACATTATGTTATCTGTTCATACTAATCATGCTTCAAACATCGCTCAAAACTCAGTGACTAAAAGTAACGATCTAATGACTAACGCTATGGAGCGTTTATCAACAGGTCTTCGTATCAACAGCTCTGCTGATGATGCTGCAGGTCTACAAATTGCAACTCGCTTAAATGCAAACGTAACAGGTATGGAGCAAGCTAGCCGTAACGTGAATGATGCAAGCTCTATGCTACAAACTGCTGATGGTGCGCTTGAAGAACTTTCTACAATTGCAATGCGTCAAAAAGAGCTTGCTACGCAAGCAGCTAACGGCGTGAACTCTGCAACAGATCTAAAAGCATTGAACGACGAATTCCAAGAGCTTACTAAAGAAATAACTCGAATTGTTGATAATACAGAGTACTCTGGCAATAAACTATTTGACTCACTGACTGCTGGTGTTACTTTCCAAATTGGTGCTGGTGCAGCTGAAACCTTAGATGTAAAAGTAGATAAAGCTAATCTAGCAGGTGTGACTGAGGATATCTCTGCCGCAGGTGGAGCAACTAAAGCAATCACTGAAGTTGATAAGTTTATCGATGCAGTAGGTGTAGAGCGCTCAACATTAGGTGCTAACATTAATCGTTTAGGTCACACGGATTCAAACCTAACTAACGTTACTGAAAACACTAAAGCTGCAGCAGGCCGAATCATGGATGCAGATTTCGCAGTTGAATCAGCTAACATGACTAAAAACCAGTTATTAGTTCAAGCAGGTACTACTGTACTTTCGAACGCTAACCAAAACACTGGGTTAGTTATGGGTCTATTACGCTAATCAAACCCAATGACACTAAAAGGGCCAAATGGCCCTTTTGTGTTTTTATTGTTTTGCTGATTTAATTAATATCAAACCTTACATTTAAAAATACCCTCAATTATTTCTGAGCAGCTAATAATGAAACTATAGAGGGAACATCTACAAAACCACACTCATTCAATAAGTTAATAATGTACCGACTAAAATTTTGCTTATGCTGGCGTTGAGTATGGTACACCTGAAAACACATCACTAAATCAGCTTCTGTAAGTTCACCTCGATAATTCACCATCGCAGTTAAGTAAATTCTAAGCATAAAAAAGTCAGCCATCATCAATCGATACGCTTCAGAAGGCGAAAGCTTATCAATAACCGGAAAGTTCATTTGATAAAGATAATAAAAACCATAGCGTTGAAATAATGTCGGATACTGTGCCAAAAGAGGTAAAACTTGTTGCTGCCAAATACCATCAATTTTATCAAAACAGAACCGCTTTTCTTCATCAGCTAAGCTTTTAATAGCAAGGTTGATTTGTTCGAACCGCTCTCGACCACGCCTTACGCTATTGGTATTCAGCCATAGATGAATGGAACTAAACGCATGTAATTTATGCTGCTTATTATCACTATCAAAGCCATCGAAATGCTGTTTAAGAGCGCCAGAGTCCGACAAAGCATCCAATTGATGGTACATATTTTCAATATTTTCACTTGGAGCTTGATGCTTCATTGCTGATTCAGCCGTATTCATCAGAACGCCGATAGCAAGTAAACTTAACTCAAGTGGCATTCCAGGTTTGAGCAACAATTGTAGGCTGCAGTCGTACGTAATACGAGCCCACAACGGGGTCGCTTTAGTCAACTGCTTACTTTGGTATGTTGTTGTTTCAAATATAAACGCATCATCCTTAAACAGCACCATACGTACAGCTTCAGGACAAGATAAAGTAAGACTTTCATAACGGTTACCATCGCAACCTCGACTCAATCTAGGATATGTTTGGCAGGTTGTACTCAAGTACTGCTCACCCGCTTTTGCATGTATTTGGCATAAGCTATTTTCATCAAGAAATTGGCACCCGCCTTGTTTATCTAAAATTGCTTGCGCCCAATGATGCTCACTTTTTTTGACTTTCTTCAGCGCCACAACAGCTAAGTCTTTTAACTCTGGATGTTTAATCACTTTTTTGTAATTTGCTTTGTTTATCTGAATATTCCAACCAAAGCAGCAGCTGTCTTCGCAACTCGCTCCAATGCAATTAAAGTTTTTGACAAAATTGGGTTTAACTATGGATTGTTTCACGATTGTTAGCCTTTTAAAACGGATCTATATATGAAAAGGCGACCATGAGTAGGGATAAGTGAAGTATCTTCAGCAACCTATTTAAAAGAACTCTTACAATTCAACTTCTTTTTTATCTTTAACGCCCTCCCAGCATAAGTTGCAGTCTGCAGTTTACTATCAACGATAATAATCAGTAACTTAAATTCAGTTGCAACGATTTATGGTCGCTTTGAACCACTGTTAAACATAATTGTAAATAATAGACAAACTAACGGAAGCCCAGCTTCCACCCGGCTCAATAAAACGGAAGTCACCTAGCCGACAAGCAAACAATAAAAGATTACCAAACAACAGCTTAGTCATTGGCATAAAGATTGCCATTTAAGCTAGTTAGCCAATAGGAGTTGCCATGATTTCAGGTATGAGTGCCGCCTCATTTGCCGAGCAATTAGTTGCTGCAGAACGAATGAGTAAAGATGCTTTATTTAAAAACAACTTAGATAACAGCAAAGCACAAATTGATGCTTATAAAATTTTAGAACGCACCTTAAACAAGATGACCAGTAATCTGGAAAACTTAAACGGTGATGCCTTCGAAGGTAAAACGTCTGAAATTAGCGATGACAGTGCCACCATCACAGTAGACAGTGATGCACCTGCTGGCGTTTACGATTTATATGTTAAGCAGCTGGCTCAAGCGCATCAAATCACTAAATCCTTCACAAGTGAAGATGAAATTCTACCAACCACTGGTGTAGTCAGCATCGATGTCGGTGGCAATAGCATCGACATTGATATGGCTGAGCTTAACGCTTCTGGTAACGCAACGGTAAGTGACTTACGTGATGCAATCAATAATCATCCTGACAACCCTGGTGTCACAGCTTCTTTAGTCAGAACAGGTGGTCAAGTTGAATTGATGCTGACATCTGATGAAACCGGAAAAGACAACATTGTCACCATGGAGATGGATGACATTGACTGGGGTACTCAAGAAAGAATTAAAGCCCAAGATGCCGAGTTTACCCTTAATGGCATTGATATCACCAGTAGCAGCAATTACCTCGATAACGTCATTGATGGCGTCAATATCGAGCTGAAAAAAGCCCATAACGTCGGTGAAAGCGCCACGATTACCATAGGTAACGATACCGAAGGCACCGAAAAAGCCGTTAATGATTTTGTTGATTCTTTCAATGAATTAATGACGCAACTAAACCAACTCACCCGCTCAATGGGGAGCTCGGTTTTAGATGATATTAATGGCGACAAAGACAAAGATGATGACGATGAAGACGATGATGATGAAAACTCATCAGTCGGCGAAGATCAGATCGGTATTTTAAAAGGCGATTCAAGCCTGCGTATGCTGCAAAACAGTGTTCGTAACGCCATTTTCGATGAAGCCCCCAATGGCATGCGCCTCTCTGATATCGGCATTGAAATGGGTCGTGATGGCAAGCTGTCTGTCGACGATGAAAAGCTCTCTCAAGCCATTAGCAGTGACTCAGATGCGATCAAAGAAATGTTTACCGCTGACGGTGGTTACATTGATCGTATCGATTCAATCATCGACCCATTCACTAAAAATAATGGCTATATCGATTTAAAGCAAAAGAACCTTGATTCTCAAGTGGAGCAAATCGAAGACAACATGTCTCGTCATGATCAACGGATGAGTCAACGCTACCAAATTTTACTCACTCAGTTTACCGCAATGGAAAACACCATTAACAAGCTAAACACTGCTAGTGGCCTATTTTAATTAGGAAAAATGAACAATGTTGAACGAATACGATCCTTTTAATGCTTACAAGCAAACCACACTAGACGCCAGAGTCGCCTCAGCTAATCCCCATGAAATGGTGCGTATGTTGTTGGACGGTTTACTGGAAGAAATTGAGCGTACCAGTGGATACATGGAGCGACAAAGCTATGAAGATAAAGGGAAAAGTGTCAACAAGTGTCTCAACATTGTTCATGGTTTGGATTCGATGTTGGATTTAGAGAATGGTGGTGAAGTCGCCATCACACTAAACCGCCTCTACGACTACTGCAGTCGTCAATTAGTGACCGCTAGTGTTGAAAACAGCGTCACTGAGCTTACCCCCGTCATTAAGGTAATTACAGATGTCAGAGCCGGCTGGGCCAACCTCAACTAATCAGTGGCAGCAATTTGAAGCTGCACTGATTAAATATGCCAAAGCAAAAGACTGGAAGAAGGTAGAAAAAGTTAATGAGCTAATGATGATGGCGCTTACCGTTCAGGGTAAGCCCAAAACTCAGCAGCAATTATTGGCTCGCCAATCCCTTTCAATAACCCATCAATTGGTGATTGCTCAGGCTACAGCAGAAAAAGACTTGCTGAATAAAGAGATGAAGCAGTTCCAAGCAACAAAAGACGGTATCTCAGCTTATAAGCTAACCAGTCTTTGCGGTGAAATTTATGATAACTAATGTGTCCAATTTATCTGCGATGGCGAGTCATTCGTCATCGCAACCTTTTAGCATTTCAAGTGAGACACAATCAGATTTTGAGCATGAATCTCAAGGCGATATGGGATTTGTTATGCCCTTGCCATCATCCCTTGTCTCACCAGATAAAAACGTCGTCACATTGCCTCAAGAAAATGTGACTGTACAAAATAGTGCGATAAGCCACATCCCTGCCCACCTTATCAGTGAGATAAAGCAAAACCCCTATCTTGCAGGGGCGTTATCGGCATTAACAAATGAGTTTGATAGTAAAAATCCAGCGGCATTATCTCTAGCTTCAGAGCAAGTTAAGTCAGTTTTAAGCGAACTTTCGTTAATGCAAAATAGCGCGAATTCTCCATCATCAATTAGCCCTGAATTACGTGACTTTTTAGCTTTACTAAACCAGCAAGTTAGCCAGTCGTCAGCGCCATCACAAGCCCAGGTTAATCAATTAGCCTCTGGCTTGCCCAATGGTCAACAGCCGACATCGGTAACAACCTCCTTGGCACCACAAAGCATGCAGCCTGCGATGGAAATGCACCTCAATATGGCTCCAGCAGCGGCAATAACACCGCCAGTGACTGACGGGGTAAGCACAGAGTTAGATAATATTAACCAAGTCATTAACCAACTCAGTCAAACCGCAGCTAAAACACAAGCAACGAGCCAGTGGGGCCCTGTTTCAGTGTCTCAATCTGCGCCCATGTTACAGCAGTCGAACGAGCTGCTTTCTCCACTTCGGGATCAACTCAGGTTTCAAATTGATCAGCAAATTAAATCTGCTGAATTGCGTTTAGACCCACCTGAACTTGGCAAAGTAGAGCTCAATATTCGCCTTGATGGTGATCGGCTACATATTCAAATGCACGCAGCCAACAATAGCGTACGTGATGCCCTACAAATGGGGTTAGAGAGACTGCGTCATGATTTAGAAATGGAACATGGTGGTCAAATTGATTTTGAAATGTCGGACACCTCATCAGAGCAGCAACACACATCGCGTGACCCAATAACGCAGCAATTCATTTCAGAAGAAGCGAATCAACAACATGAGCAACAAGACGTTAGCTCACTCACTCAATCAGACTCATTAAAGCCTGAACAAGTTGATTTACTCGCTTAACAAAGGAAAAACACAATGGCTATAGGTAGCAAAAAAATCGGGAAATTAAGCGGATTAACTATGGTATTTCTTGCCTGGTCTGCAGGGATATTCTGGGTAGGTTGGAAGTCACCAGAGTTGTTCGGCGAGCCTTTCACCGCCTTTGAACCCGCGCCTAAGGTGGCGCAATTTTACCCGCTCGAAAAATTCATATTCTCGGTGCCGGGTAAAGACACCTCGCACTATTTGTTATTAGAGATGGCATTAAAAAGCCGATCTGATGATGCTGCCAACATCATTCGAGATGCTGATCCACTGATAAAAAATGCACTGATGAAAATGTTTTCCCAAAAAGAATATGAAGAACTTCATGCCAGCCACCAACTGGAATTACTGCAAACCGAAGCGCAAGTGTTATTGGCAACGGTGCTAACTGAAAACAATTTTTCCATTGAATTAGACGACGTTTTATTTACCAGAATGGTTATTCAATAAAAGGGGCTGTCATATGCAATCCGGTCAACTCGCTTATCAAGAAGCTTTTGAAGAGAAGCATGTCCACCGCTTATCTGAAGCGCAGGTTATGCAGCAATACTTGCCGTTAGTTAAGAAGTCAGTGTCTCACCTTAGAACCCATTGCGGTGCAGCTTTGGCCATAGAGGACATGGAACAAATAGGCATGATGGCTTTACTTGAGTCAGCAAGACGTTATCCGGGTGAATATGACAATGGGTTTATTTCTTTTGCAGGGCAACGGATCCGCGGCGCTATTTTAGATGAATTGCGCCGCCAAGACTGGCGCCCTCGTCCAGTAAGACAGCAAGCACATGAACTCAATGACACGGTCAGAAAGCTCATCAGAGAACTTGGCCGTGAACCAACTGATGTCGAAGTGGCTAAGTCCTTAGGTCTCAATAAGGAACAGTACCGTGATCGCTTATTTGCGACTCAATCAGAGTCAATGAAGAGTCTTGATGAGTTATTAACCGAAGGGGTTAACTTTAAGGATAAGAGTTGCTTTATTGAGCAAATAACCAATAAAGACACATTATTTAAAGCAATTTCGAAATTAAACAAAAGAGAGCAAGTAATCCTGTCGCTTTACTATCAACATGAACTTAATTTAAAAGAAATCGCTGCGACTCTTGGTTTAACTGAAACACGAATATGCCAACTACATAAACAGGCTATTGCGAATCTTCAGCAAATATATCAACAGTGGGAGCGATAATACCAGGCAGGAAATATGAGCAAGTTAATTGGGATATCGATCATTATTTTTTCAGTATTTGGTGGATATGTATGGGCAGGGGGCAGCCTAACCTCATTATGGCAACCTGCTGAAATCCTAATTATCTTTGGCGCTGGTTTAGGCGCATTAGTTATCGCCTCTCCCCGCGCCGTTCTCGATGAAATGGTTGAGCAAGTCAAATCTGTTTTCTCAACCGAAAAAGAAGATCCAGAGCTATACCCGCAGTTGTTTGGTTTAATGGGTATGCTAATGAGCCAAATCCAATCTCAAGGGCTAAAAGTTCTTGATGAACATATCGATAAGCCCAACGAAAGTTCCCTTTTCTTAATGTACCCAGCAGTGCTTGAACACCCTCAAGTACTGCAATTCCTCATCGACAACTTGCGCTTACAGTCGATTGGTAAGCTGTCACCTCACGATCTAGAACATATGCTAGCTGAGGAGATTGAACGGATTGAAGAAGACAGTCTTAGGCCTTCTCATGCTTTAGCCAAAATAGCTGAAGCCATGCCAGGGTTTGGTATCTTAGCTGCAGTAATGGGCATTATCATTACCATGTCTAATATTGACGGTCCAATTACCATGATTGGCGTCAAAGTCGCTGCCGCGCTGGTCGGTACCTTTATTGGTATTTTCGCCTGTTATTGTTTTTTTGACCCATTATCGAAATCTCTTGAACATTTAGTCGATCGTAAAAGTGCACAACTGCGTTGTGTTGCGGCCGCGCTCACCGCCTTTGCTAAAGGCAAACCTCCGATGCTCGCACTTGATGCCGGTCGTAAACAGATTCAATCAGAAAACCGTCCTTCATTTATTGAGCTTGAACGCTGGATTGAGGAGCAACGTGGCTAATGGCAATTCAACCCGAACCGGTGATCATTAGCCGGAAAAAGCGTAAGAAAAAACATGCCGCTCATGGCGGCGCTTGGAAGGTGGCCTTTGCCGACTTTACCTTGGCCATGATGGCATTGTTTATGGTGTTGTGGATCATGCAAGTGGCCGATCAACGAGAACGCACCTTAATCGTGCAATACCTCAAAGGCGACATGTTCTCATCGGGCCCAATAAACCCGTTTGATTTAAGCAACTCATCGTCCATTATCGATTTAGAAGGCGGCATGAGTATCGAAACCTCTATCGTGCCATCAGCAGGACAAGGTAAGAATGATATCGCTATCGATAAGCGTCACGCTCTAGGTGAACAAAGCTCTCCGTCAGGCAAAGGTAATGAGTTGAACTCAATCTTACCGGGTGAGTTTGAAACCCAAGCACAATTAGAGTTGTTGGCGCGCGAAATCGACAAGATTATTGCCAATGTCGATATGAGCGCCAATGTGAACTTACAAATAGTGCCTCAAGGGATTCGAATTCTTGTTCATGACAATGTTGAGCAATTCATGTTTACCCGTGGCAGTGCCACTATCCAACCTTACTTTGAAGATTTACTACTGGCTTTGGGTGAACTACTAGGGCAAATCAATAACGGTTTGAGTATTTCTGGCCATACCGACTCATTGCCATTTGCCGGTAGTACATTCACCAATTGGGAGCTGTCGAGCCAACGTGCATTACTTGCTAGACGTATTCTTGAGGCCGGTGGTGTTGACTATAAGCAAGTCGTACAAGTTACAGGCATGGCAGATCAGTCGCCTTATGTTCCAGACGAACCTGCAGCGGCGGCAAACAGGCGCATTGAGCTACTGGTATTAACCCAAGAGGCTGAAGACAGCCTGAGGATGATGACAGGGCTACAAAGCCGCCACAGTAAAGATAATCAAGATATTAATCTTAAAGTTGATTCAGCAATCAAAGCTGCCGAACAAAACATGCCAAGAACACGGTATCCAAACTAATGAATACAGATCAAGAGCAGGTGACGGAATTTATTGAGCGAGAGCAACGCGAGGAGACCACAGCACCTGTTGTCACAGATAACCGAGATCATATTAGACACAGTCTAAGAGAGTCCAATGAAGAGCTCGCACAAGCTTGCGATGGGATCAGCGTAAAGTTACATCAAAAAATCTGGTTTATCACTCAAGAGTTAGGGATTGCCAATATCAAAGATATTAGCTTAGGCGGAGTAGGATTAATCACTCCTCTTCAGCTTGAGCTAAATCAATCGATTTGGCTCGAAGTGGAGCAATCCTTATTTGAATTTACCATTATGCGACAGTATCCAATTAACCAAAGATTAAACTTTATTGGCGGCAAGTGGAAATCAAAGCCAGACGACATCAACAAACTCTTGGTGTATATCAATAACGCCAAAGCGTAACGACCGTAAACCACTGAATCACTAATGTTTCTGTCGTAAACGATAGGGAGAGAATTATGCGCGCCAGAGATAGAAGAAAAGGACCTGATGGCTTACAAAAGCTCTTTCTTTATCTGATATTGTTGGAATGGTTTTTACTGATTTATACGACCTCAACAATCAGTAAAATGACTTTTCGCCAAGGGCTGTTAACCTTAGCATTGCTTCTGGGTTTTAATTTAATTCTCGGTAAGCTTTGTACCAAAAGAGCTAAACGCACCACGGACGGTTATATTATTTATCCGGTGATTTGTGGCGGCTTACTGTCATTTTTATTGTTATTATTCTTTATTTTTTAAATCGTTCGTTATTGATTACAAGGTCGAGAGTCTGCTTTACAGGCTGATAAATTAACCTTAATACCTGTGGCAGTATCTTGCTGTAAAACCTGTAAACTCAATTGCGCTGCTTTTTGTTTCATCGCAATAAAGTCTGCATCATCGACAGAGCGAAAGGACCACAAGTCACCATCATCTAATGGCTCAGCCTGCGTGGCATCTAGGTGGTTAGCATGCCTATCATTTAAATAGGTAAACTCAACGTTAAGTATATTATCAACACCTAAGCGGGTAACCTCAGCTGCGGTAATTGCAGCTTCATCACCCCCTGTCGCATTTATCGCCTGTGTATCAATAATCGCATCAAACCGAGATTGATCAGCAAAATGAAACACCAAATTGGGTGACAGATGCTTAAAGGTAAACCCCATTTGATTCGTCATGAATTTACCGGCCTGCCAGCGCTGATAAAGTGACGTAAATGAGGCATCTTGCTGCCACATTTTAACGACCTGTGCTTGGTATTTATCTTGTAACAAGGTCCAAGCTGAAGCAACTAGGTTTGGATCAACCTGTATATTAAACGGGCTAAAGAAATCGTGTTGTAGTAGATATTCCGCCAATACAATGTATTGCTCACGCACAATGTGTGGCAATGTTAGGCGCTTTATCGTGGAGTAATCGGAGAGCTCACAATACCCCTTTGTTGCCGAGCGGCGGTAATCACTACATACTTCCACTTCAAGCTTTTTGACATCAAAACGTCGCACCTCAAAGTGACTAAAGTTGACAACATCAATCTGTTTTTGCTCTCTATCTTGTAAAGCATTAAGCGCCGCATGGTGAAAATCGGCATCTGTACGACAATGATTACATTGGATACTAATTTGAGTATTAAATACATTAGCCTGAATAGATCCACTCATAAGCAATAATGCTATTAAAATAAGCCAAGCAAAGTTAACGCTTTTCATTCAAAGTCCATTTCCAACAACGTCTATCATTTGCAACCACCCAGTAAATGATATTGAGTGTTCACTAAAAACCCAGAGGCAATATTGCACCTAGCCTATCGTATAAACTAACAGTATTACATCAACTTAAGACTGCAATCTCTTAATTTCACCCTATGTTCTACAGCCTTTTCAAAGGTTAGATGGGTAACACAGTACGACTGAAGTTTTGTTTAAGCACCACAGTCGATTCAATCCCAGCAACACAATCAATGCTCCCTAAAGCTGACTTCACAAATTGCTCATAACTCAATAAATCGGCTGCCACAATTTTTAATAGGTAATCATATGCTCCTGTCACCACAGAACACGCCATAACTTGTGGCAATTGAGCAACAGTAGACTCAAACAAGCGCGCCGAATTATCAGAATTTTCTTTTAATCGAATAAAAGCGTATACCACGACATTTAAATCCAACTTTTTAGGTTCTAAGTGGGCACCATACCCAATAATGACGCCCTGCTGTTCGAGTTTTTTCACTCGCCGTAAACAGGGAGTGTCTGACATATTTAGTTGATTAGCTAACTCAGATATCGCAATACGACCTTGATGCTGTAGCACATTGAGTAATTGTCGATCCTTTTTATCCATCGTGAGTAACCCAGCTTGAAATGAGTGAATTTCACTCAAATTATCACATTTTTGAGTTAATTCCTGCGCAAAGATGAATTTTTAGCCACTCAATTTGGTGAATTTCCCCCACGGCATAATGCTAGCCTAGATCCCATTACATTAAACCTATACCAGCATAAGAGTGTCATCGATGAAAACACCGACCCGCCATACCCAAGCTTTTGATGAATGGATCCGTCATCGATTTGTGGCGATAAATGATCAGCTTGAGCAGGCCTATTTTGAGCAAGCTGATAAAAACAATGTCGAAGGTATTGGCGATGACATAAAACAAGTGTTACTCACTCAAGGTAATGACTTAATCAGTCATTTATTGGAGGAAGGCAATACCGATCAAGGATTTGACAGTGCCTTCGATTTGCTCGGTAATGTGGGATTATTTATGGCAGCGTGTCGTCGTCATGAAATTACAGAGCCCTCCAGAGAAACCCACTCGCCTCTGAAACAAGCATCGGCATTAGCGATGCATATTGGCGCCTCTATTGGTGTCACGCCCAGATTCGCAACCGCACATTTAACCACCCACAACCGTGCACTTAATGGCACATATAAACGCTTTACCAGCCTCGAAGACGAGCAGATATTTGTCGACTACAACACCAAAGGGATTTTGGCATATAAACGGGCAGCTGATGCCCTACTAAAAATCCAACCTTTAGGTATTTCCCACCCGATTTGCTTCGACCTATTAACCGTCGCAGAACAGGCATTATCTGAAGTTATAGATTCAAATAGCCGCTTATTCAATAAATTAGATGCAGACCGATTTTTCTATTGTGTTAGACCTTATTACAAACCCTATCGAGTAGGTTCACAGGTTTATCGTGGCGCCAATGCGGGTGACTTTGCGGGTATCAATGTGATTGATTTACAGCTAGGGCTATGTGCTGCCAACGACCAATCTTACTCTCAACTTTTAGTCGATAAATTTTTATACATGATGCCTGAGGATCAGCGGATTTTACGTGACTGCATGCGCCGTCAAAGCATCATGGATGACTTCTTACTTCAACGTTCAGCCAGTCAACAAGCTTGGTATCAAAAAAATCTGCAACAATTTCTTGTGGTGTGCCAACGCCATGGTCAAGGCGCCATTCAGCATCACGACCAACTTGTAAGTAAGTATATTAGCCAGCCATCTACCGACATGGCACAACAACATATGGCAAAAGTCACCGCCAGTGGTCCGCCATTGCCAGTATTGATTGCAGCGCTAGAGAAGCTTCGAGACCGCCGTGCAGCAAACAAACGTGATGATATTCACACTCGTTTTGACGATATAAAAACATTACAGGCCAGCTTAAAATGAATCAATCACAAAGCATGAGCGACACGTTGAAACAGGACTTTTGTTTAGCCGATGGCACATATTTGCTCAGCCATTCGGTGGGCAGGCCGCTTATTAGTGCCCAACAAGCCTTCGGGGAAGCGTTCTGGGCGCCGTGGCAACAAAGCAATATTGAGCCTTGGCAGCAATGGCTTACAATAATAACCGATTTTCAACACGCCCTAGCTAGACTATTTCATCACCAAGCCGATGCGTTTTGCCCCCAGGTAAACTTGTCAAGTGGACTCACTAAGCTAGTGATGTCCATTCCTCGATTGCAACGTCGTAATAGCGTCATTTTAATGAGTGAAATTGACTTTCCGAGTATGGGATTTGCAATAAAGAAAGCATTACCAGACTGTGAAATTCGTTTTATTCCTAAACAGCTAGATATCACCAATGAAGCTGTTTGGCAGTCGCATATCAGCGAGGATGTAGACTTAGTTTTTATTAGCCATGTTTATTCCAATACCGGTCAACAGGCACCAATTCGCCATATAATTAACCACGCAAAGCTGCAAGGTTGCCTGAGTTTAATTGACGTCGCTCAGTCAGCTGGGATTATTCCCATTAACCTAAGCGAACTGAACCCAGATTTTATGATTGGCTCTAGTGTTAAGTGGTTATGCTCAGGCCCGGGCGCTGCTTACTTATGGATTAACCCGTGGCAATTAAAAAATTGTCGCCCGCAAGATGTCGGCTGGTTTTCCCATGAAAACCCTTTCGAGTTTGATATCCATCACTTTAGCTATCACCCGAGTGCACTGAGGTTTTGGGGAGGAACGCCTTCGATTTCGCCATACGCTATTGCGACAAATAGTCTGCAATATTTCCACCGTATCGGCATTGAGCATTTGCGCCAGCACAATCAACAAATGATCCAAAAACTCACTAAGGCCCTTGCTGACTTTACGGTATCACCGCGAGATGCTTCACGCCAAAGCGCAACAGTCATTTTAGATTTTGGAGCGCGACAACAACATATTATGACAATGCTTAAAAAGCATAATATCAGCGTTGATGCACGTAATATGGGAATACGAGTGTCACCACATATTTATACTGATGCTGATGACATCCACACTTTTATTGATCGAATCCAAGCAGAGTACTAAACAAAACCAGCAAACTAGCAAACTAGCAGCCAGCAAGATCCCTCTCAATTAGTGGGGTTTCGATGGCAGTTTGAGGCTCTGAGTAACGAATTTCACAGTCATTCACTGAGTAATCTGCAGCAGGCCTGATACGTAAGCCACTTCGGCCACCAATATTGTAACGGGTCAGTTCAAAGTCATCTCCATCAACAATATTTATTGCTCGCGCTATACCCGCTTCAGTGTTTCTTGGATAACCATAAGCTAAACTTATTCGTTCACCTTCAACTACAATAGTATTGCTACCACTTGCTGGCGCAGTTGAGTCACAATCTCGACTGATAACACACGCTGAGTGAACGAGCTCTTTAGCACTACCAATGGCACCTGACACGCCTTGCATTTGACCTGCGTAAGCATCTTGTTTTAAGTCAATGAATTTCGGCGCAGCAATGACAGATAAAATGCCCAAAACAATAATCACAACGACAAGCTCAATTAAACTAAACCCTTGCTCACGTTTAGAAAAACAAGCCATCTGCTGAGGCTTATTAGGCATATAGAGACTGCGCATATCCCCTCCAAAAATAACAACAAAGCACCATCAACTTGCCACCGCAACTTGGTTTTTACCTTGATGTTTTGCACGATACATTGCGGTATCAGCACGATGAATTAAGCTATCCGTGTCTTTATCTTTCCCTATTGATAGCGCAAGCCCAATACAGGCGCTAATTGCTATCACTTTATCCTCAATAATCAATGGTTCACTGAATAATTGTAGTAGTTTTTCAGCGGCACATTCAGCTGCCACGATAGAATCCATATTTGGCATCAGCACAATAAACTCATCGCCACCGTATCGAGCTAATACATCATCAATGAACAAATGTTTATTGACCTTGTCAGCCAAGGTTTTCAATAAGATGTCACCGACTTTGTGGCCGTATTGATCATTGACGGCTTTGAAACCGTCGAGATCTATAAACAATAAAGAAAAGTGTTTACTCTCGTGCAATAACGACGCTATTTGCTCCCTGATTGCCACACGGTTGGCAAGCCCAGTCACTGTGTCATGGTTAGCTAAATGAAGCGCTTTAGCCTGCGCTTGAGCCAAATCAGCGGTTCTGCGTGCGACTCTAATTTCTAGCTCTTCTCGACCATTACGAATTTCTAATGACATTTGTCTAAAACTATCGAATAACTTGGCAAATTCAGCAGTATGAAAACCACGATAACGTCGAGAAACAGTATCGCTAGCCTCTTCGGTAATAAGGCGTGTTTTAGCCGTTAAAATATCAATTGGGCGAGTGATTAAACCAACAATCCACCAGCTAATAGCGCAGCACACCAATAACGAAACAAACGCAATCAATAAGGTCACTTTAATCACATCAAATGCACGTTGATCTAACTCAGTCAATGGCTGCGGTATCATCACGCCCCAACCTGTTGCTGGCACAACATCAAATCCCGCAATCATATCTGCTTTCACTGCAGGTGAATAAAACTGGCTCACGCCAGACTCTCCCGCCATCATTTGCTGAACGATACTGATCTTGCTGATGTTTTTAGCTTCAGACTGCCATTGTTTATTTGGGTGCGCCAATACATTTCCTAACTGATCGACAATAGCAGCATGTCCTTTCTCACCAAAAATGACCGCATTTTGCACTTGTTCAATATAAGTCGCTTTTAAGGTAGCTAACCAAATATTCCCATCTGCGGTTTGACGGATCATGTACAAAGTGGGCACAGCGACACCTTGTTTATGTACAGGAGTAAATCGTGCTTGCGCTAGCCCTGTTAACTCAAAAGGATTGAGCTCGCTGGTTAAGTCTTCAGGTTGAGCTTGCTCTGAGCCCAAAAGCACCCTTTTACGCTGACCATTTGGCTGATACATGGCAATAGATGCGACATCAATGGAGTTCAATAGCAGCTGCATATCATTATCTAATTCAGCTTTGTTGGCGCTGGTATTGGTCACCGCAGTAAATATGGCTAAGGCATCCACAGCATATCGATTTAATGCCGTGGTAATGTTATTGGCAAGCAATAAGTGCTTGTCATAGACCATCTTATATTCGTTTTCGAGGGCAGAATTTGCAGACCAAAATGAAATTGCTGTAATGGGGATTATTGACATAAAAGTCATCACCAGAAACAGTAAATGACGAAAAGGTAATTTCATTGAGATTCCATGCTCAGGTTACTTCGCTAATTTACGATAATAAAACTGCGTATAGAAACGCGGCTCAGTCATGTCATCACGCATTAGCATCTGTTATACGCCTTAAAATGACGTTTATTTTTCTCATACTTAGTCAATTAATCTACATAATGTTGCATGAGCTAAGTGTAAAATAATGTTACAAAATTTGATGCGCATTGTTACATATGCTCAAAGACTGTTCAACCATTAGCGTCGAAAACTGAATAGTTACTCTAGTTGCAATGAATGGCCTATAGCAATAAGCAGTAAAAGCCATTCTCACAATCATCAAACCTGGTTATTTAGATAATAAAACACGCTGATTGATAAACGATTTAACCGACTGATTCGGCCTGATATTGTTTACCATTAATTCGCTCAATAATCTGCGTTGCGGTTAAATCATGCACTACGTTAATCACGGTTGATGCCGCATCTGTAATTGCTCCCAGAATCACCAAAATAGGGATCACCTCAAGGGGCAGTCCCAAGGTGGTGACAATAAAGATTTCTCCAAGAAAAGCGCCTCCCGGCACCCCGCCAATCACAAACGCAGACAATACCGAAATTAAAATGGTGAGCATGAATACCTCAGAGGTAAACTCCATCCCCAGTAACGAGTATATAAACACTATCTTCAAAGCCGTGATCATTGCTGCACCGCCTTTATTTAAGTTCACCAATAACGGCAAACTTATCTCAGCAATCTGCTCATTCAAGCCCATTTTGCTGGCACTGCGAATATTGACTGGTAAGGTCGCAAGTGATGAACTGGTGCCCAATGCTGTTACTGCTGGTGCCAGCATATGTTGCCAAAAGCGCTTTACTCCCTGAATACCACCACCAAGCCATGCGTATACTGTTGACCCTAAGGTGAGGTAGACCAGAGTCGCCACCAAGAATAATCCTACGGCACGGGCAAAGGTGCCCATTAACTCTGCATCTTGGCTGGCCATAGTGGCAGCAAAATAGGCCCCTAAGCCAATAGGCGCAAGATACATTAATATGGCAATGATTTTCATGATGACTGTATTTAAGCTATCCAATAACGCAGAAACTTTACGTCCATCTTCGCCTGATTGACCAATGGCAATGCCACTAATCACTGACATAATAATTAATGCCAAAATATTCGATTTAGACAATAACCCCACAAAATCATTCGCTGTCAATAAACTTACAAAATCCATACTCCCTGCGGTTTCCACAGTCTCTTTAAGCTCAAGCGTCACGCCTTGAGCAGGATCATAAGCCAGTGCTAACAACACAATGCCAATTGCGGGGATCATAGCCATCATTACCGATACCGCCATGATCGAGGCGAGAATCGCCCCTAATGCTTTTAAGTCTGTCATTTTGGCAATCGATGACATAACGCTAACTGCAACTAATGGCACGATAATCATGAACAATAAATTCAGAAAAATTTGCCCGATAGGTTTAAGTTTTATTGCCATTTCTGGCAGTAAAAAACCAAACATCCCACCCAGCATTAACGCCACAAGTAGAATTATCGATGAGCGATAAGCTTTAAGTGTGTTCCACATAAATCCATTCCATTATTAACATCTGATTTCAATCTTTATTTCAATGATGCAGAAGTGAATAAAGCCTGTAAAAACAGGCTTTATTCATCTGAACTAGCGACGTCCCCTAGCATGACCTTCTCTTGCCATACCGGATTGACGAGCTTGTCGTGAACGATTCAAACTTTGATGATCAAAGCCGCCAGTAGGACGGCTACGGTTAATTGAATTATTCATATTTGAAGGTCGTGTTGTCGGCCTACTTGACGGCATAGTAGAAGGCCTAGACGTGGGCTGAGTCGATGGACGACTAGACGGCAAAGTTGAAGGCTTGCTTACACTGCTAGGTTTACTCAAATCACGAGTAGACGGCGCAGTATTCCATTTACCATCACTGCGATTTTCCCACTTACCTTGATTATCACGAGCCACGTTGCCGTGCTTATCGGCAAACACATCATTTGTACGATTCTTGTTGTGCGTCGCTTTTTTAAGGTTTTGATTAGCAATTGCAGGGCTGGCTAACCGATCTCGGGTCGCAGGGCGTTGATATAAGTTATCTCGACCGACTCGATTACCATTAATATTAGCTTTATTCATTCTATTGGAAATTTTAGTACGATTACCGACATTGATACTGTTCCCAATGTTGATGTCACCAGTATTGATCACTACAGGACGGCGATAACCGCCACCATAGTAACCACCACAACAACGATAAGGTCGATGATAACCATAACCTCCGCCCCACACGACGCCTGCACGGAAAAAACCATTACTCCATGTCACACCCACATTCCAGCCTGTCCAAGGGTTATAGCCAACATGCAAGCCCCAGGTTGGTGGACGAGGATAATAATAGCGGCCCCAATAAGGTGGGTAATACCAGCCCGTACCGTAAATTGGTACGCCATAGTATGGATACGACCACATATAACCAGGGGTATATCCAACATACACCACCTCTGGGGTTGAATCATAAACTTGCACATAGGTCGTGTTATAAACAGGTGAGCTAGCCGGTATTTGCGCGATTTCTTCATTCGGGATCTCATCAGCAACAATCCACGGACCTTTAGCCGTTTTTGATGTAAACCACACACCATTATCAACGGCGTAATACACCTTATTAATCAACAAGACTTGGGTAGAGGTATTCACAGCATAAGAAACAGCTGTGCCAGTTACAGCTTCAAACTTAGGTTCGCCGTCATATTCGACTTCTAGCTTGGCTTCATCACGTTTAATGGCTGCAGTTTGTGGAATTTGCGCATCGAGCATCGCTTGATTAGCTTCATCAGTGCCAGCAACTGATACTCTCAAGCCACCAATATCAGACTCAGGTGGAATATCATTAAAGCTTTCAGGTAACTTATCACCTCTCACAAAGGCCCAAGGACCAGCTTGTTTTTTCGACTTAAACCAGCGTCCAGAAAGCAAAACATACATGTCGCCTGAACTGGTTTCTCTAATCCACGGTGTTTCGGTATTACTAACGTACAATAACTTACCATCAATCAGACTCAGCCATTTAGGGGCACCATCTGTCGAGACTAACTCAGTTGGTTCATCAGAAGTAATAATCTGCGGCGCATTAGCCGTACTTTTAGCTGGCTCGTCATCTTCGGTATTAACCATACTGACCAAGTCTTCAGGTGGATAAAGAGTGACTTGCCAAGGCCCCATTGGATCGTCCGCAACGTACCAATAAGTCCCACTGCTCAAGTACAGTTTTTTAGACTTTTTATCTCTAGCCACTGCGAATGGCGTATTCAGTATTCGCTCGTAATCACTATTGTCGATATCACGGAATTGAGGTTCGCCATCATAAGACAGCAACACACTCAGCCTTGAGCTGAAAATAATTTCTGGCGCGTCATTTTTAATATTATCTAAACTGCGTTTAACTTGGTCTGCGGTTTCTAAACTTGCAGAAAGGCGTGCCATTGAGATTTCAAAACTGGTGCTCGCTAATGCTTCAGATACCGTATCGGTAAAGGTTTGCTGATCTTCTTCAGTTGATGACGGCCAGCGGACTTCTGTCACCTGAATATTGCGCACCGTAGTGACATCATCATTTGTATCGATTCTGGCACTAAACCAAAAAGCGCCAAATACTGGGTCTGCTTGGTCTTTCACTTCAAACGACATAGCCGCACGACTTTGCAGCACATTACCTTCAAGCGATTCTGGCTGCGGTTGGTAAACAACTAATGTTCCTAACTTGGTTTCGACTTCTTGAGGCCATTCGAGAGCAAATACAGAAAAGGAACAAATCCAAAGCGTCAAGCTAATGCAAAGCTTATGAAACCATCGATGACTGGCGTAATTAATCATTATCCTTCCTTAGTCTTAGCTGGCGTAATATTGAGTATAACGGGCTGTGCTGAATTCGCTGCGAACAGTAGCAACGATTAATCCATTTGATTGCACAATTAATATACCGACAATTAACTGCAAAAGGGAAAAATCTTTATAAAATACAACTATAAATTGAGATAAGTAGAGGATAACTGCTAGATTAGATTCACCAGCAAAATGAAAGGCAAAACCATGGCTAAAAATTTATTTCAGAACCTTGATTTGAACCTGTTACATGTCTTTTTCATTTTGTACCAAGAACGAAATATGCGTTTAACCGCCAATCGTTTATTCGTCACTCAGCCCGCTATCAGTAAATCACTACAAAAGCTTCGCCATCATTTTGATGAAGAGTTGTTTGTGAAAATATCTACTGGCCTTGAACCTACATCATTTGCTGACAAGCTTTATAAAAGTGTTAGCCCAATCTACCAAAATCTTGAAATTGCGATTAACAGTGCCAATGTTTTTTCACCTGAAGCGTTAGATGACACGCTAAATATTGCCCTTTCTTCATTCTTACTCAACAGTATCGGCAGTAAGCTGTATGGCATAATTCATGCTGCGGCACCAAACTGCAAAGTTCATATGTATAAATGGTCTAATGACACTTTAGCTAGTATTCAACAAGATCAAATACATTTAGGAATTAATTATCAAGTAAGTCAGTTACCTGGAGAGATTTCTGAAACTGTCATAGCTCAAGATACGTTTAAATGCTATGTGAGAAATGGGCACCCTTGTAAAAAGAATATTATCACTATCCCTGAAGCTGCCGAATTTGACTTTGCCACTATCATCGCAGCAGATTGGAATGCCACTCGCACTTTTGCTCAACAAGTCTTTGAAAAATATAATCTAGATTACTCAATTAAGTTTCGTTCAGAACTGCCTTCTGCTGTTATTGAGGCCGTGAGTAAAACAGACATGATTGTGCCTTTATCTGGCTTTCTTGATATGAGTCTTTACCCTCAATTACGTGCTATTAAGTTTAAAAACAAAGAAAAATGGCTTCAGCAAGACATTGCTACATATATCCACTATAAAAACCGTTCTAGTCCATTAATGAATTGGCTTAGCCACCTTATTGCACAAGTATTTGATGAGAGTTCACAAAAAAGCCCAGCACAATAAAGTACTGGGCGTGAGCAACCAAATGGCTAAAATTTAGGTAGATAGGTATTGAAACACAATCAATACCTCATTAATCAAGCTCTAGGCCGATTACTGTTTAACAATTTCGAAATTAGTAAGGCTAAATTGATGTTGATTTAGTGTCGTGCTGCCACTTCTTAGAACCGCATGACTACCTAACGCATCAACCCCCTGATACGACACAAGTTCACAATCTTGGTTAGCTTTTGTAAATGTGTCCCAATCTTGAGTTAATTGATAACTAATACTGTCTGCTTGCAGCCCTGCTTTACAATAAAAGTTAATGAACGCGTCTTGTTCATTCTCTAATGAAACTTGCGGGTTAGCTAACTCTGATAACGTTGTCACGCCTGCTTCAAAGCCTTCTATTTGAATACCAACTGAAGTACGTGACTGGGTATTTTTTATTTCCACACTTTGTCCTACGCACGTGCCATTATCAACACGATGATAATCACAATCCTCTTCTACAATAACGTCATATGACATATGTACTTGAACGACATCATCCTCTTGAGCTTGAGCATTACGATGAATAATGTTCACCAAGCCTAAGCCAAACTCATGACGTCCTTTTTGAAACGCTAATTCGCTTCTTTCTTCCGTAAACTCTGCCCAAGAGTTGAAGTTCTCAGCGTCTCCAGCACTACACGAATTCGTGTCGTAATACTTCACAGTTTCATCGCTAAAAATGGTCGCACATTTAGTTGCAACGCCATCAGATAGCCAAATATTGGTGTAGCCATATAATTCATCGTCTTTTTTCATCCATGCTTCAAATTTAACTTGTGCAATAGAAACATCAGAAGGCACTAATAAACCAGTCTGTGGAAACGCTTCAGAATTTACAATTGCAGTATAAGTAGCAGTTTCAAGATCAAGGGCTACCAATTCTAACCCCTTATAGCTAAAATCCGGCTCTGGAATAGCTGGCTCTTGAGGCTCAGCAGGTCGATCAACAATATCCCAATCGTTCTCAATTTCGAAACCACCATCACCTTCAATGATGTACCACTTATGATGTTGGCCTACTACAGCATCTAATTCTTGTTCGAAAGGTCCCATTTCTGTAACCCCTTCGATAATGTATGTTTCACCATTTACGAATGCGTGAAAGTAGCTTTTCTCTTCGCTGTCATATAGCTCTTCACCATTAACCTTAATGTTGTCGATTTTTTCACTTGAATCAACCGTCACATAAGTAAAATGCCTATTCTCAAGCGTCATTGTGTACGAATCGATATCTGTCGCAACCGTCATATTTCCCGCTACAGAATACTCATCTGTGACTTCAGCTTCTAACTTTTCTAAGATTTCACCATGTACAACTTCTAAATGGTAACCATCTCTTACTTCAAAGGTATAACTATCATCAATACTGAAAGGACCAATCGCTTCTTCTTTATTATCAACTCCGTTAATAAGAAGGTAATAATCATCAGTTAATAAATGATCGCTAGCAGAACCTGCAACATCTGTGGCCATAGGATCGATAATTAACCCGTAGTCAAAACCAACAGTAATGGTTCTGTAATCACTTTCTGGAGATGAAGAATCTGATGAACAAGCTGTCATTAAAGCAGCAGTAACGAGCGTGGTTAATAGTTTAACTTTCATTTGTTTCTCTCATTAAATTTAGTCTTGAGGATGAGTGGTCCCATCTTGTTGCTATACCGTCACCTGACTGTGTAAGCGCTTGTTATGCAGCGTATATTAGTGACTAAAATGAAAGGTGAATAATTGTTAATCCTTATTAGCATCATAACCAAAAGTTATCAGATACATATTGATACAATTAAATTTGGAATGAGATAAAGCGAAAAGTAACCAATAAAAAAGCCCTTGATGATAATCATCAAGGGCTTTGAATTTAGCCTATGGCCAATTTACATGAGCGTTAAGCCAAAGCTTATAGGCTGTAGTAAAGTTGGAATTCCATTGGGTGAGTAGTACGAGATACTTGCTCACACTCTTCAGACTTAAGTGCAATGTAAGACTCAATAAAGTCTTTACTGAATACATCACCTTTAGTTAAGAATTCGTGGTCAGCTGCTAAGTTTTCTAGTGCGTTTTCTAGAGACGTTGCAACTTGTGGGATCTCAGCCGCTTCTTCAGCAGGTAGGTCATATAGATCTTTATCCATTGCTTCACCTGGGTGAATCTTGTTTTGGATACCGTCAAGACCAGCCATTAGCAATGCAGAGAATGCTAAGTATGGGTTAGCGGTTGGATCTGGGAAACGTGTTTCAATACGACGAGCTTTAGGGCTTGGTACCACTGGGATACGGATTGAAGCACTACGGTTACGTGCTGAGTAAGCAAGCATTACAGGCGCTTCGAAATGCGGTACAAGGCGCTTGTATGAGTTAGTACTTGGGTTAGTGAATGCATTCAATGCACGAGCGTGCTTGATGATACCACCAATGTAGTAAAGTGCAGTTTCACTTAAACCTGCATATTTATCGCCAGAGAATAAGTTAACACCATCTTTAGCTAAAGATTGGTGAACGTGCATACCACTACCGTTATCACCAACAATTGGCTTAGGCATGAATGTCGCTGTTTTACCGTATGCATGAGCAGTGTTATGAACAACATACTTCATGATTTGGATTTCATCAGCTTTGTTTGAAAGCGTGTTGAAACGTGTCGCAATTTCGTTTTGACCCGCTGTAGCTACTTCGTGGTGATGCGCTTCAACTACTTGACCTAATTCTTCAAGAATTAGACACATTGCACTACGAATGTCTTGTGATGAATCAACTGGTGCAACTGGGAAGTAACCACCTTTAACGAATGGACGGTGACCAGTGTTACCATCTTCGTAGCTAGTACCTGAGTTCCATGCCGCTTCTTTCGCGTCAACTTTTACGAAAGTACCTGACATGTCAGTACCAAACTTAACGTCGTCAAATAAGAAGAACTCTGGCTCTGGACCAATTAATACAGTGTCAGCAATACCGGTAGATTTTAAGTACTCTTCTGCTTTCTTAGCGATTGAACGTGGGTCACGCTCATAACCTGTCATAGTAGAAGGTTCTAAAATGTCACAACGAATAAGACCAGTCACTTCTTCAGTAAACGGATCAAGTAAGAAAGAAGAAGGATCTGGCATCAATACCATGTCAGATTCGTTAATACCTTTCCAACCGTTGATAGATGAACCATCGAACATTTTGCCATCTTCAAAGAAATCTTCGTTTACTTGATGAGAAGGAATAGAGACGTGCTGCTCTTTACCTTTAGTGTCTGTAAAACGTAAATCTACGAACTTAACTTCTAGTTCTTCAATTTGTTTTAATATTGATTCAACTGACATTCTTAAGCCTCCGGTAGGGTAAAGGGTTGTCCCTTAATATAATCTTGTTATTCGTCAGACAAACTATCTGCTTTGCGAATTTGTTCAATTAAAAGCTATTTCCATGCCAGAAAGGTAAGTGATTGATTTAAAGCTTAATAAAAAAATCACTAGCCATAGAAAAAGCCATATTGCACAAATACGGTGCACCACTACGATCACAATTGGTGCAAAAGTCCATTTCGGTGCAGGGTTTTTAGCGCATGAATTGATCTAGTTCATTAAAGCGTCATTTTATTGCGGCAGTATGATCCTTTTTCGTTTTTATCTTCTATCTTTAGTGTTTAATTTTTTATTAAAAACGACCTGTTCAAAAATAATCCTATCTACTCGGCGCTCGGTGGAGTAGAATGGCACGCTTTTTTATAGTGGCTATACTTATCAGCCCTATAAACTCCTATTTTTTATTTGATGGTATAGAGGTTTTATCCGTGTTAGAGAATTTACGTAACATCGCCATTATTGCTCACGTTGACCATGGCAAAACGACCTTGGTAGACAAGCTATTGGCTCAGTCAGGCACCCTTGAAAGTCGAGGCGAAGCCGCAGAACGTGTAATGGATTCTAACGATCTTGAAAAAGAACGTGGTATCACCATTCTGGCAAAAAACACTGCCATCAAATGGAACGACTACCGTATTAACATCGTAGACACTCCTGGTCACGCCGATTTCGGTGGTGAAGTAGAGCGTGTTCTATCTATGGTAGATTCAGTTTTATTATTAGTAGACGCAGTTGACGGCCCAATGCCTCAAACTCGCTTTGTTACTAAAAAGGCATTCGCACAAGGCCTTAAGCCAATCGTTGTTATCAATAAGATTGACCGCCCTGGTGCACGTCCTGATTGGGTTATCGACCAAGTATTCGACTTATTCGACAACTTAGGTGCAACTGACGAACAGTTAGATTTCCCTATCGTTTATGCTTCTGCATTAAACGGTTTCGCGACTCTTGATCCTGAAGAAACAAGCGAAGACATGACACCGCTTTTCCAAGCGATTGTTGAGAAGGTTTCTTCTCCTGATGCAGATGCTGAAGGTGAGTTCCAAATGCAAATCTCTCAACTTGATTACAACTCATACGTAGGTGTTATCGGTGTTGGTCGTATTAAGCGTGGTAGTGTTAAAACTAACCAGCAAGTCACAATCGTTGATGCTGAAGGTAAAACTCGTAACGGTAAAATGGGCCAAGTATTAGGTTACATGGGTCTAGACCGTCACGAAGTTGCTGAAGCCAACGCCGGCGATATCGTTGCGATTACCGGTTTAGGTAACTTACAGATTTCTGACACTGTTTGTGGTGTTAACCAAGTTGAAGCATTACCTGCATTATCAGTTGATGAGCCAACGTTAACAATGACTTTCCAAGTGAACACTTCTCCGTTCGCGGGTAAAGAAGGTAAGTACGTTACTTCACGTAATATCCTTGAGCGTCTAGAACAAGAACTAGTCCACAACGTTGCACTACGTGTTGAAGAAACTGATTCTCCAGATCGTTTCCGTGTTTCTGGTCGCGGTGAGCTTCACCTTTCGATCTTAATTGAAAACATGCGTCGTGAAGGTTACGAATTAGCAGTATCTCGTCCAGAAGTTATCACCAAAGAAATCGACGGTGAGATGTGCGAGCCATTCGAAACATTAACTGTTGACGTTGAAGAAGAGCACCAAGGTACCGTAATTGAAAAATTAGGTATGCGTAAAGGTGACATGAAAGATCTACAACTAGATGGTAAAGGTCGTGTACGTATCGACTTCATCATTCCTAGCCGTGGCTTAATCGGTTTCCAAACTGAGTTCATGACTGCAACTTCTGGTACAGGTCTTATCTACCATTCATTCGACCATTACGGTCCAGTGAAAGGCGGTGACATCGGTCAACGTGCTAACGGTGTATTGATTTCTAATGCAACAGGTAAAGCCCTAACATTCGCATTATTCGGTTTACAAGACCGTGGTCGTCTATTAATCGGTCACGCTGCAGAAGTTTACGAAGGTCAAGTGATTGGTATTCATTCACGTTCTAACGACTTAACTGTTAACTGTCTGAAAGGTAAGCAGCTAACCAACATGCGTGCATCAGGTACTGATGAAGCACAAGTGTTAACTCCGCACATCCAAATGACACTTGAGCAAGCACTTGAGTTCATCGATGATGATGAGTTAGTTGAAGTAACACCTGAAAATATTCGTGTTCGTAAGCGTCATTTAACAGAAAATGACCGTAAGCGTGCTAGCCGCTCTGGTAGCTAAGTTTAGCTAACGTAATTTGAATATGAAAACCCGCTCAGGCGGGTTTTTTATTGCCTGTTATTCTAATAAGTACCAGTACAGCAAATAAAAAACTGATTTCATCTAACCTATAACCTAACAGTCTTTATATTCACTTTAAACGAATATATATTCACCCTTACTTATTATCTCTTAGGTTGGAATATCGCAAAATGTCTGTGATTCAAAATGTTAACGTGGCTAATCAAGCCAATATTTACTTTGATGGTAAAGTCATCAGTCGCACAATTCATTTTACTGATGGTAGTCATCAAACCCTTGGGGTTGTGCTACCTGGTGAATATAACTTTGATACCAGCCAAGCTGAAATCATGAATATCACCTCTGGTAAATTTGAGGTGTTATTACCTCATGCCACAGATTGGACAACCGTCACAGCAGGCGAATTATTTGAATTAGATGCCAATGTTAACTTTAAAATTCGCACTAACGAAATCAGTGAATATCGCTGCCAGTACAAGTAATTAGCGTCAGCAGTTCATCAGTAATTGCTGATTTTATGTTAAAAAGAAGCTAGTATTAATGTGTTGAACGCCAAAGGTGAAGGAATCCCACATGCGCTTAGTCTTAATCATTAGTCTCATTTTAACCAGTATTGTCCTCTCAAGCAGCCATGCAACGGTTTATCGCTGGGTAGATGAGAATGGTAAAGTCCACTACAGCGACGAGCCAAGGGAAAATGCCGAAACAGTAGAGCTCAATCAAAATACGCAAAATAGCATTTCTGTTCGTGTTCCTGCCGAAGTGGATTCCAATACAAAACCAGCTGAAGCGGTTACCTACAGGGTGAGAATCGTTAATCCAACTCAAGAAGAAACCATCAGAAGTAACCAAGGAAACTTCACTGTTGTCGCCAGTGCGGCACCAGAACTACCCAATGGTTATTTACTTGCACTGTATATTGACGACATTCTTTATGGTCAGCCTCAATCCAGTGCAATCTTCAATGTCACTGAAGTAAATCGCGGTGAACATAATCTTGTCGTTAAGATTTTGACCCAAAACGGCAAAGTCCTTGCATCAAGTTCTGCTAGAAAGATATTTCTACATCAGGCTTCCATTCTTAATAAACCTAGACCAACACCTAGGACTGAATAAAAATATTGTTTTTCATATAGATAGAGAAACAATATTAAAAGATTATTAAATTGATTGTCGATGTAGAATAAGTTGCTTAGTGCACCATACTGGTGCAACATGGTGGTGCAACTTCAATATGCAGGACAATTGATGGATACAAATAATCTGCTGAATCATTTAGTTACCGCTGTTCTTGTTATCGATAGCAAGCTGATGCCTCATTATGCCAATGCGGCAGCTGAGCAGCTGTTAGGGATCAGTGTAAATAAATTGCGAGAACAGCGTTTGCCTGAACTCTATCAGTTTATGGGAGTAGAATCTGAACTCTTAATTGATTCGGTAAAAGCCAGCCAAGGGATTACAGTTAATACTGCTGCGTTAATAACCCTTGACGGTGTGCACCACATTATAGATATCACCTTGATCCCCATGGAGCATGAAGATGACTTAAGTCTGCTCGAGCTAAGACAAGTCGATCAGCAACATCGTATCCACCAGCAACTAAACTTAGATGCCCAACAACAAGCTGCGCAATTCTTAGTGCGCAACCTTGCCCATGAAATTAAAAACCCATTAGGCGGCCTCAGAGGTGCAGCCCAGTTACTTTCACGTGAGTTAGCTGAGCCGCAATTAAAAGAGTTCACCGATCTAATTATTGAGCAAGCCGATAGGCTAAGAAACTTGGTTGATAAGCTATTGGGACCACAACGTCCTACCCAGCATACCGAACACAATATCCACCAAGTAGTGCAAAAAGTCTTAAAACTGATTGAGTTAACCCTACCGGATAACGTCACGTTAGCGCGAGATTACGACCCATCCATTCCCGATATGAATATGGATCCTGATCAACTGCAACAAGCCGTGCTTAACATAGTACAAAATGCCACTCAGGCGCTTGAGAAAACCGGTGGCGAAATACTCATTAGAAGCAGAACCCAGCACCAAGTCACTATTGGCACTCAAAGGTTCAAATTAGTATTGGCGCTATCGATTATTGATAACGGACCTGGGATCCCGGCAGAACTACTGGATACATTGTTTTATCCAATGGTAACAGGCAGAGAGGACGGCTCAGGTTTAGGCTTATCGATTGCGCATAATATTGCACGATTACATGGAGGTCGCATTGATTGCGTATCGGCACCAGGGCACACAGAATTCACCATTATCCTGCCATTACAATAACATGCCATTGATGGCTATTGAGGAAGTAACATGAGTATAAGCGAACAAGTTTGGATCCTCGACGATGATAGTTCTATTCGCTGGGTATTAGAAAGAGCCCTACTGGGTGCCAAGATTTCTACTGCCAGCTTTGCTGCGGCCGAGTCATTATGGCAAGCATTAGAAATCTCACAACCCATTGTGATTGTGTCAGATATCCGCATGCCTGGAACCGATGGCTTAACCTTGCTTGATCGCTTACAAATGCACTACCCGCATATTCCAGTCATTATCATGACGGCGCACTCTGATTTAGACAGTGCCGTCAGCGCTTACCAAGCGGGTGCCTTTGAGTATTTACCAAAGCCATTTGATATTGATGAAGCCATTGCGTTAGTGGAACGCGCACTGACCCATGCAACAGAACAAGTCCCTCCGCCAGCTGAAGAACCCGAAGTGGTGAAAACCCCTGAGATCATTGGTGAAGCACCTTCAATGCAGGAGGTATTCCGTGCGATTGGTCGCCTATCTCGTTCATCCATTAGTGTATTAATTAATGGTCAATCTGGTACTGGTAAAGAACTGGTTGCTGGCGCACTGCATAAACACAGCCCTCGTAAAGATAGCCCTTTTATCGCATTGAACATGGCTGCTATTCCAAAAGACCTAATAGAGTCTGAACTATTTGGTCATGAAAAAGGCGCCTTTACAGGAGCAGCCAATGTCCGCCAAGGTCGCTTTGAACAAGCCAATGGCGGAACTCTGTTTTTAGATGAAATTGGCGACATGCCACTTGATGTGCAAACCCGCCTTTTACGTGTTCTTGCCGATGGGCAGTTCTATCGCGTCGGTGGCCATGTGGCAGTACAGGTCGATGTGCGGATTATTGCCGCAACACACCAAGACTTAGAATTATTGGTGCAAAAAGGCGATTTTCGTGAAGATTTATTTCACCGCTTAAACGTGATTCGAGTTCACCTACCACCACTGTCGCAGCGTCGTGAAGATATTGCTCAATTGGCCACCCATTTTTTGATTTCTGCAGCAAAAGAAATCGGTGTAGAGCCAAAAGTACTGACAAAAGAAACAGCAACCAAATTAGAGCAATTACCTTGGCCCGGTAATGTTAGACAACTTGAAAATACTTGTCGCTGGTTAACGGTGATGGCCTCAGGCCAAGAGATTTTGCCTCAGGATTTACCCGCTGAGTTACTTAAGGACCCAGTCGCTTCAGGTGAAAGAACTGACGGCGTTTCAGATTGGCAAGTGGCATTAACCCAATGGATTGATGAAAAGCTATCAGCGGGTGAAAGTGATTTGCTCACAGAAGTGCAACCAGCCTTTGAGCGGATATTATTAAAAACAGCGCTCAAGCATACTCAAGGTCATAAGCAAGAAGCAGCAAAACGTTTAGGCTGGGGGCGAAACACCCTCACGCGTAAACTCAAAGAATTAGAAATGGATTAATTTACGACAAGAGTTAAAACAAAAAGGATAGCGAAAGCTATCCTTCTTTATTTACACTCGCTTTATCTTTTTATACTAAGAGCACTCAGTTTAAAACTGGTAATGCAGCCCCAATGCTAACTGCGAAGTATCTGCATCAATATCTAGCATTTCAGAACGATCGGCATCTAAGTCACCGGTGGCATACTCATAACTTAAACGTAAGCGCAGTGATTCGGAAACAGCAGCTGTTATGCCAACACCGTAAAGCACATTAACACCACTCCAATCGGCAGTATCAAAGCCTTCGTCATAATCGTAATCTGGGTCAACTTCGAGTGCACGAATCGCTAAGCCCACTTTACCAAAAACAGAAAAGGTATCATTGATAGCCCAAGTAAATTTCGGCGCAGCCGAAAAAACAGCTAAACCAAGATCAACACGACCATCTTGTAGATCATTGGTCAGCATCCATTTTCCTTCAATGCCAAACCAATGATTGAAGTTATAACCACCATAAGCACCGAAACCTGCACCAGAATCGTCAAAACTGCCGACTTCCAGTTGTACATTACTCAGTTCACCACCCACATACCAACCCGTATCGCGGGCTTTATGTTCTTCGGCTGTGACATTAAAAGATAAACCGACCATTAATATTGCACTTGCTACTACAGATAAGCGTTTCATTATCATTCCTTAATAATTCTATCAGCGCAGGCAGCATAGCAGAAAGCACTCACTCATCAATCATTTCAAATGTAGGTATTTGTTCGAAAATGTGTCAATAACGATAAGCTAATAAAAAGGAGCATTGCTGCTCCTTCTTATCATTAACTAATAGATTAATACTGGCTTAACGTATTAAAAACCTAAATTCAGTCTAAATAACCATGCTCAGTACACCGACAATAATAAAGGCGATAGTCCCAAGTAATGTTTCCATCACGGTCCAGGTCTTTAAAGTGGTTTTCTCATCCATTTCCATTAAACGACCCACAAGCCAGAAACCTGAATCATTAAAGTGAGACAATACCGTCGAGCCACCAGCAATGGCAATGACAATAAAACAAAGATCAAACTGTGTCAGACCCGAAGTCACAGCGACCATAGGCGCAATTAACGCTGCTGTTGTGGTTAATGCAACCGTTGCCGACCCCTGCGCTACTCGCAAACATGTTGCAATGACAAAGGCTGCTACAATGATGGGCATACCGGTATCGTTTAATACTCCAGCTAAGGCTTCACCAATACCACTAGCACGTAATACACCACCAAACATACCACCAGCGCCTGTCACTAAAATTGCACCACAAATGGGGGCGAGAGAATCACCACACAATTTCTCAAGCTGCTTCATACCGTAATCTTTAGCAAACACAGCAAGACAAACGAGTAAGGTTATTAGCAATGCAATGGGAGTTTTACCTAGCATTCGCAGGCTTTCAACCCAAGTGGCACTGCCATCTATCACACCTGCTACGCTCAAGGTGTTCAAGCCTGTATCTAAAAATATTAGCAATACTGGTAACAATAAAATCATCAGAACCGTAATGAATTTAGGCTGTTTAGCCGGGTCAATCACGGTTTCAGAGCTTAAAAAGACTTTGGATAATGGAATATCAAACTTCTTGCCTGCATATAAGCCAAACAAATAAGCCCCTATATACCAAGTTGGGATTGCCACTAAAATACCAATCATTAGCAGCATACCTATGTTTGCCCCAAGTAAATCAGCTGCGGCAACCGGGCCTGGATGCGGTGGCACAAAAGCATGCATTACCGCAAAGGCACCTGCAGATGGCAGCGCATATTTTAATGGTGAACCGCCAAAACGTTTGGCCACACTGAATATAATCGGCATCATCACGATTAAGCCCGCATCAAAAAAGATAGGGAAACCAAACAAGAGTGAGGCAACACCCAATGCCAATGGCGCTTTTTCTGCACCGAAACGGCCTATGAGGCTGTCGGCTAATACCTGCGCCCCACCTGTAACTTCTAAGATTTTACCAATCATGGCACCTAAGCCTACTAAAAGCGCGACAGCTGCCAACGTGCCACCAAAGCCTGACATCATCGTCGGCACGACTTGTTCAGTAGAAATTCCTGTCGCAAGGGCAGTTGATAAACTCACTAATGTTAACGCCACAAAGGCGTGCATTTTGAGTTTTATGATCAATAAGAGTAAAGCAGTTATAGCCGCAGCAGCGACCATTAGTAGGTAGGTAGGATCAGCAGATTGAGCTAAAGTGTCCATGGTATGTTCCATCGTTCTTTTAGGTATTCTTTATCAAGTTGATTAAATCTAATCTAGTCAAAAAAAATCAACTCAACGCGGTACTATCACTCAGCTTCGAGATATACTTTCGAAACGGCTAAAGTATATAGATCAACCCTGATTTGAGGTACGTAAATGACCGGTAAAACCATTATTGTGATGGGTGTGTGTGCTTGTGGTAAAAGCACCGTTGGCGAAAAGTTAGCAAATAGCTTGAATGCGAAATTTATTGATGGTGACGACCTGCATCCACGAGCTAATATTCAAAAAATGGCCCGTGGCGAGCCATTAAACGATGATGATCGCGCACCATGGTTAGAGCGCGTTCGAGACGCGGCTTACAGTATCGAATCAAAAAATGAAACGGCCATCATTGTTTGCTCTGCACTAAAACAACAATACCGAGACACCATACGAGAAGGTAACCAACAAGTCGCTTTTCTATATCTACAAGGCAGTTACGATCTTATCTTGGCAAGAATGCAGGCTCGAAGTGGCCACTTTATGAAACAAAACATGGTCGACAGCCAGTTTGCTACCCTTGAAGATCCTAGCCAAGAAAACTTAGTCGTCACTGTTAATGTCGATAACAGTATCGACAATATTGTTTCACTCGCTGTTAAGCAATTTAAACAGCTAGGTTATTAGCCTATCTTGCTCAAACAGACATAAAAAAGCCGCTAACAAATTAACTTGTTAGCGGCTTTTAGTCTTTATATGAATCTAGTAGCAATCTAAATAACCTGAACTCGGGATAAGAGTTCAATAAGTTATGTTTAAATAGCCATATTCACTCTTTTAAAATAAATCAGTTAAATTCAAACTTGAGCTTTGCGCTGATAACAAGGCGAATTTACGCGTCAATAGCGGGTCTATTGCAAGTAAATTCAACACAGTTAGCGTTGCAAAGAGCTGTTTGATATGCATTTAATCGATAGGGTCTTGGTGAATTATCACTTCCGCACTATCAAACGCTTCACATAAACGTTTCTCAGTGTTGTCGGTTATTTCATGGGCTTCACGTAATAGTAATGAGCCTTTTAACTCGATATGAAACTGGATAAACGTGGTCTTACCCGCTTGTCGAGTACGTAAGTCATGTAAGCCATTCACTCTAGGGTCTTGCTTAACAATTGCGATGATGTCTTCACGGGTTGCTTCATCTAGCTCACGATCAAGCAAGGACTGAATAGAGCGATAACCTAAATCTATTGCTTGATGACCTATGTATAAAGCAATTAATACCGCAAATAAACCATCAGCCCACCACCAGCCATATTGTGCCAGTACTAAAGCGAGTAACACTGCCCCATTTAAAAATAGGTCAGATTTATAATGCAGTGAGTCCGCTTCCACCACAGTACTATTGGTTTTTGCTAACGCTTTTTTCTGCAGTATCACCAAGGCAAATGTCATCACTAGCGCAATGATAGACACCACCATGCCTAAACCAGCATGAGAGACTTCAACAGGATTGAATAACCGCTCTCCACCATAAAACAGTAATAAGAATGCTGAGCCTAAGATGAAGGCAGATTGAGCAAGCGAGGCTAATGGTTCAGCTTTTCCATGACCATAACGATGATCACTGTCAGCAGGCAAAATAGCATAACGGATGGCAATAAAATTAACGATTGAGGCAAGTGCATCGGCAAACGAATCGGTTAACGATGCAAGCATGCTCGCAGACCCAGAATAGAGCCATGCGAGCAATTTGATCACAATAAGGATTAACGCTGTGGCTACAGCTGCGCGACTAGCTAACTTAACCCAAAAATCGTAGTCTGAATCTGTTGTCATAATAGAGGTCATCACGCCTAAATAAATGCAGTGGTAACCTCCAGTATAACGGAGTCAGTTAACAATTAACCACGACCTTTACCTTTGGTTTTGGTAAAACGTGAGTCAAACTTCTCTTTTTGCTCTTCAGTCAGTAGCTGGTAGATTTCATTTTGCATTTTCATGAAGTTTTTCATGCCTTCTTTTTGCTTCAACTGTTTCGCTTCAATGATTGAATCAGCCTTGGCATCGTCAAAGTTTGCATTACTGATAAGCGCTAGCATTTCAGTTTTATGTGCAGCACGTTCTTCTGCTGATGGACGCTCGCCTTTCTCTTCTTTGTACTTCTCAATAATCGCTTTTACATCTGTGCGTTGAGTGTCAGTTAAATCAAGTGAACGTAGCATTTTACGCATACTTTTATGCATGCTCTTGCCATGGTGCTTACCACCATGTGCTCGCTCACCCTTTTCTTGAGTCTGTTCAGTTTGAGTATTGGTGTCTGTGCTTGTTGCGTACACTTGACCAGCTAATAATGCTGAAGTAGCAACAAAGGCTAATAAACTATTTTTTACTGTTAAACGTGATTTCATAATGTCACCTATCTATGTGCTTTACTCAATTAAAACAATGGGCTAACAGCGCTTAATCCCTTTTTTAAGTAACACTGCTAACAGAATGTCGTCTTCAATATCCCAAAACGAATTTATGTGTATTTAATGCGTTTTTGATATGAAGCTAGTTTAGCAATTGCAATGTCAGTAAGGGTTTAGCCTCGGTAAAGCTATGTAAAGATCTCATTTCTGGAACAAAAGTAATCTCATACACCATAATGGGAGCCAGTTCACGTATATAAAAAGGGATCATTTTCATACTGAACCTACATAGGACATATGTATCTGAGATAACACTAATTGAACGTTTTAATAAGGTGTATAAGTTGAGGTTATGGATGAGTAAGATTTTCAGCCGATTGATTTTGTTATGTGGTTTATTGCTCTCTTTTGCCGGTATGGCGCAGGCAAATGATGATGCTTTATGGATAGATAATAGCGCCGCTGAACCCTCGGTAAATTTACATTTTTTCTGGTCAGAAACCTGTCCACACTGCCGTAAAGCACACCCATTCATTGATGCACTTGCTGAGCGATATAGCTGGATAAATCAACATGATTACCTTATATCAGAACCAGGCAATGTTGATAAACTGATGGCCATAGGCGAGAAAACCGGCGTCGAGCCCAAGTCAGTGCCTTACTTTGCCGTCTGTGGCGAAGCCATTACAGGCTATAATAGCCATGATGTGACTGGTCGCTATATTCTTGAACGCCTAGAAGCATGTTATCAGCGAAATGGCGGCACCATGCCTGCTGAAGATTTAATGGGTGATTTTTATGAAGATAAAACCACCGCTGATGCACCGTTATTTGAAACTTGCTCGGATAATTCAGATCCAAACAACCCTAGTACCTGTGATATGGATTTTGGTTCAAATGCAGCAAGCCAAGCCAAACTAGATGATACCCCTCACGTACAGCCTGTTGATATTCCACTGATCGGTGCTGTTCAGCCTGAAAAAATGTCGCTACCTGTATTGACCTTAGTGCTAGCTGGCGTCGATGCCTTTAACCCTTGCGCCTTCTTCGTATTGCTCTTTTTATTAAGCATCATGGTGAATGCGGGCAGTCGTGGACGCATGCTATTAGTGGGCGGAATTTTCGTTTTCTTCTCAGGCTTTATTTACTTCATCTTCATGAGCGCATGGCTCAACCTGTTCCAATTACTAGGTGGTGGAGACGGAGGCTGGATTATCACAGGTGCGGGATTAATTGCACTGGTGGCCGCCTTGGTCAACATAAAGGACTTCTTCTTTGGTAAGGGCGATGTCAGCTTGTCTATGTCGGTTGAAAACCGTGGCAGCTTAATAAAGCGGATGGGGAAATTGTCTAAAACCAGCTCTTTACCAACCTTAATATTCGGTTCTGCGTTATTGGCGATTATGGCCAACGCTTATGAGTTACTTTGTACTGCTGGTTTCCCGATGATTTACACGTCTGTGTTATCAATTTCGGGATTAGATACCATTGAGCGTTATATGTATCTCATCGCTTATAACGTCATTTACGTTATTCCATTAGCAACCATTGTGATTGTATTCGCAGCCACTCTTGGCAAGCGTAAGCTAACGGAAAAAGAAGGCGAAGTACTTAAACTAATGTCGGGTATTATGATGTTAGGTTTAGGCAGCATGCTTGTTATCGACCCGATGGCGCTGCAAAACGTGGTGTTCTCTGTAGGCTTGATTGTAGGTTCTATCTTGCTGACTTATGTCATCGTTAAGATTAAACGCTTGAAGCAAAAGTCTTAATCTCGCTATAAAAGCTCAGTAACCAGTAAAGCGAGTCTTATACCTAAGACTCGCTTTTGTTATTTAGTTTTCCAATAAACTTTATTGGTAAGCTCCAGCCGAGTAAGTTAACTCATAGCTATGGCTATAGATTTCTAAAATATTGCCGAAAGGGTCTTCCATGTAAATCATCCGATATGGCTTCTCACCAGGGTAATAATAACGAGGCGCTTTCATGCGTTTTTTACCCCCAGCGGCAACAATTTTTTCAGCCAAACCTTCAACATCAGGATCTTGAACACAGAAATGGAAAATACCTGTTTTCCAATACTCAAAATTATCGTCAGGGTTTTGCTGATTTTTAAATTCAAACAACTCCACTCCAACTCGGTCGCCAGTAGATAAATGGGCTATCTTAAATCGCTCCCACCCTGGACCAAAAACGTCGGTACACATCTCACCGATGGCTGAATCATCTTCAACAATTTCTGTCGGCTCCATGATTAAGTACCAACCTAAGACTTCAGTGTAAAACTTAACTGCAGCCTCTAAATCTGGCACCGAGATACCGATATGAGAAAAGGTTCTAGGGTACGGTGTAGGTGAATCTGGCATTGCTGCGGCCTCAGCAGTAGCCTCTTGTTGCGAGGTGGCAGACGCACAACCCGTTAATGCCATAGGCAAAGCGGCGGCCCCTAAACTGACACCCAGTAACTTCATGAATTCTCTTCGACTGGGATGATTGATAAACATAGTGTGTTCCTATAACGGCGATACAATAGAGGATGTCTAACAGATTGAAAACGGGGATTACGAAAAACCTAATAGCCTCCATAAGCCCCTGTGAATGTTATTTATATGCACCACTGGCATAATGTAATTCATAACTGTGGCTGTAGATTTCTAGGATATTTCCAAATGGATCTTCCATGTAAATCATGCGGTACGGTTTTTCACCTGGGTAATAATAACGCGGTGCTTTCATTCGTTTTTTGCCACCAGCAGCAACAATTTTCTCTGCTAGTCCTTCAACATCAGGATCTTGAACACAAAAGTGGAACACGCCAGTTTTCCAATATTCAAAGTTATCTTCTGGATTCTTTTGATTCTTGAATTGAAACAGTTCGACGCCGATACGGTCACCGGTAGAGAGATGGGCAATGTTAAAACGCTCCCAACCTGCACCAAATACATCCGTACACATTTCGCCAATGGCAGAATCATCTTCAGTAATTTCTGTTGGTTCCATAATTAAGTACCAACCTAGTACTTCGGTGTAGAACTTCACTGCCGCTTCTAAATCAGGTACTGAAATACCAATATGAGAAAACGTTCTTGGGTAAGGTATAGGTGCAGACATATTTATCTCTCCAGTTGTTGTTCATAAAGTCGGGCTAATTTCGATGAGAAAAGTATAGGAGAACTACAACCAAAAAGTTAAATTATCAATATTTATGTTTTTAATAATATTTTGTAATAGCTAAATTTATGAAGTGCTGGATTATGCCGATTTGTTTGATACTGTTTCTCACCAAGTGGTCTTTTTGTATTTCCTTTAGCAACTATAATTGACTGATACTTTGAGATTAATTTTAAAAATCTTATTTTAATCACGATATTCAGCACCGACAGAGATCGCAAACATGAATCTATTACACACAGTATTACCGGCTATTTTACTCAGCACTTTACCTGCCACCGCTGTCTTTGCAGAAACCTCCCCTCAGTCAGAAGTCATCACGACAGCTGATATTGACTGGGGATATTTAAACCCACTTCGTGGCGATAAAAGCCCTGGGGCGGCCAACCTTTGGGGCGATCGCACCCAAAATGTGCCAACGGGTATGTTAGTAAAATTCAATAAAGGGTTTTCCTCACCTCCCCACATTCATAACATTACTTATCGTGGTGTGGTTATTGAGGGGAAAATGCATAATGACGATCCCGATGCCGCAACCATGTGGATGCCAACAGGTTCTTTTTGGACACAACCTGCTGGCGAGAACCACATCACTGCAGCCAATGGAGAAGACAACCTCATCTTCCTTGAAATTGATAGTGGCCCTTATTTGGTTAAACCATCTAGTGAGCAATTTGACAATGGAGAACGACCAATAAATCTTCATCAATCAAATCTTGTTTGGCTAGACCAAACCGACATGAAGTCTATCAATGGAAATAATGCTGAAATAACCGCATTATGGGGCAGTAACAAAGTCGGGGAGCTCGGCGGTGCAATGATAAAATTGCCAGCCAACTTTAGTGGAACACTGACAAGCGATGCTGAAGAGTTTAGAGCCATTGTTATCAAAGGTAGCCTTAACTATCAATCTGTTGAAACACCAAACAGTAAAGGATTAACCGCGGGCAGTTATTTTGGCTCTAACGGTAAATTCAGCCATAACGTGACAACGTCAGCGCAAGGGGCAATGGTATATATTCGCACTGATGGAAAATATCACGTCGCAGAAAAATAGTGCGGCTAGGTGATAACGCATAGCAAAATTTATGTCGCACTTACTCATCTTTATGTAAAAGAGTGCAATGTTGCTAAACTTGGATCCTCATTCGTTATATAGTGCAATTAATAAAAGAGTGAGGATCGCAATGAGTCGTATTTTATTAGTTGATGATGACGCAGGTTTATCAGAATTATTAGCCCAGCTTTTGGTACTTGAAGGGTTTGAATTGACCCAAGCATTTGACGGCCAACAAGGCCTTGATTATGCACAGAACCAAGATTTTGATTTAATTTTACTTGATGTAATGCTACCAAAACTTAATGGCTTTGAAGTCTTACGTGCCCTCAGAACTCAAAAGCAAACGCCAGTACTCATGTTAACTGCTCGTGGTGATGAAATTGACCGCGTGGTTGGCCTTGAAATTGGCGCTGATGACTACCTACCAAAACCGTTTAACGACCGTGAGTTAATTGCACGTATGCGCGCGATTTTACGCCGCTCGGTTTTAACTCAAGCTGACAAAAATGAGCAAGTTAGATTAGATTTTGGTGACCTCAGTTTAGACCAAGCAAGACAAGAGCTTTATTGTAACGAACAACTTATTATCTTAACGGGTACTGAGTTTTCCTTACTGCATAGCTTGATCACCCAAGCGGGCGATTTGGTCACAAAAGAACAACTTAGCGAAACCGTACTCGGTAAAAAATTAATGCCATTTGATCGCAGCTTAGACATGCATTTATCTAACTTGCGCAAAAAATTACCTGAACGCAGCGATGGCCGACCAAGAGTAAAAACCATCCGTGGTAAAGGCTATATTTGGATCCCGTAATGACATTCCTCTCTTCTATAAATCGCTTATTTGTTAAGTTATTACTGGGTTTTTGGCTATGCAGTTCGCTCATCATCGCCTTTGTGGCGATTTTGCCTTTTTTACAGCAAAGCCATGATCAACTCCCTTTGTCGGACAAACAAACACAACTGCTCAAACGTGCGGCAGAGCACTTTATAGAAGAGCCGTCGCTACTTGAAGATGAACAAGCGTTAAGACGTTTAAATCGTCACCGAAATCGTGATGGAAAAAGCTTTAAGTTTTATATTCTTGACGAGCAAAGCAGGGTGTTAAATACGAACAAAGTACCACGTACTTTTCGTGAGTTTTTACTTATCAGCGAAGACAATGGTGCCCCTATTAGTCACCAATTCCGCACTGAGTTAATTTTCGGTCCTTACGAATTTATAGCAGGTGAGAAGCCTTACCGCGTCTATGCACGTATTTCAGATAATCACCCACGCCCTTGGTTTTTCTTTTTCAGTGATAACAAGCTGCTGACAGCCATTATCGCCATGTTAATGTCTGGTCTACTGTGCGGCCTTTTAGCTTGGAACTTAGGTAAGCCATTACGTTCACTCAAGCAAAGCTCTAATGCGCTAGCGCGAGGAGACTTATCAAGCCGAGTCGAAACCAGCGTGGTAAAACGTGGGGATGAAATTGGCGAGCTGGCCCAAGCATTTAATACGATGGCAGAGTCCATCGAAACCATGATGAATAATCAACAACGCTTAATGGGTGATATTTCTCATGAACTACGTACGCCGTTAACCCGGCTGCAATTGTCATTGGCATTAGCCCGTAAGAAAGATCAAAGTAGCCCTGATATTGAACGTATTGGCTATGAAGCAGAGCAGTTAGAAGCCCTCATATCTGAGCTATTAACCCTATCTCGTGTCACCATCAGCAACACTGAAAATAAAGTCCATCTTGAACTGGCTGAATCGCTTAGCCATATTCTTGATGATGCAGAGTTTGAAGCCGAGCAGCAGCAAAAACGCTTAGATATTGAGATCCCTGAAACAATCAGTCTCGACCATTACCCAAAATCCTTATCTCGGGCGATAGAAAACGTGCTGAGAAATGCGATTCGCTATGCCGAATCTGTGATTTCTATTACGGCAGAACAGGTACAAGATCGAGTGGTGATCACCATTGATGATGATGGACAAGGGATTGATGAAGCCGACTTAGAAGAAATCTTTAAGCCGTTTTACCGACCTGATGATGCTCGCGATCGTGAGTCAGGTGGCTGGGGATTAGGTCTGGCCATTACCCAAGCAGCCATTAAGCTCAACCAAGGTAACATTGAGGCAAAAAATATCTCTCCCCATGGCCTAAGTGTTGTCATTAGCCTGCCTAAAACCATGCAGTAACCTAAGGCTACCTTTCTAACTCTCAGATAAGCGTTAGCAGGAGCCATATGCAGAATGTCAGGGAAAACATCATCATCTTGATGATTTCTTTCCCTGGTTATGATGTTTTGAGTATAATTCTCGATTCATTCAATCAAGGTATTTAACATGTTCCATATTGCGCTTTATGAACCAGAAATTGCTCCAAACACGGGTAATATAATTCGTCTGTGTGCCAACAACGGGGCAAAACTTCACTTGATTGAGCCGTTAGGTTTTGATTTAGAAGAGAAAAAGCTTCGTAGAGCTGGCTTAGATTATGCTGATTTAACCAATATCACTCGCCACAAGAATTTTGAAGCCTTCCTTGAGGCGATGCAAGGCAAGCGCATAATGGCGTGCACGACTAAAGGCAGCCGCCCACATAGTGAGCTTGAATTTGCCGCTGATGACGTATTGTTATTTGGTCCTGAGACCCGTGGATTACCTATGGATATCATTGAATCTATTCCCACCAGCCAACGCTTACGCATTCCGATGGCTGCGAGTAATCGCAGTTTAAATCTATCCAACTCTGTGGCGATTATTAGTTATGAGGCTTGGCGTCAGCTTGATTACGCTGGAGCTGAATAGCTAATTTAACTTGTAGCGCTGGCTAATTGGGCTGAACAGTTGTCAGCTCAATCGCGCGGATCAATTGATATTGCTGGCTATCATCATCAAGATAATGCGCACTTTGACGCCACAACCAACTGTCATTATTACCATTATCAATTGGAGCGCTAGTCGTCGATGATAAGGGCTCAAAGCTTAAACGAATCAATGCAGGCCGCTGATTAAGTTGCCCTTTTCCTAAAAAAGTAAAACTATCCCCACGCTGATATAAACTAAAAACTTGCTCTCTATCTGCACCAACACCGTCAGTGTACGTCAGGAGTACATCACCACTATGTGCACGAAACCACCAAACTTCACTATTGGGGTTACTGTCGCCACGGCTCACCGTCAGCATTAGATTCCGTTTATCAGATGAGCAAATTGCAGCAGTTGTCACTTGTTTTGGTCTGGAGCCCGATTTAGCCGCCGAGCCAACCCAGTCACCATCAAGTCGTGGACAAAACTGGCTCAAATCCACTTTCGCAGCGCTCACGCTGGCAGCGGGCAGCATCCCTATAAATCCTAACAAGAGGGCTAAGCTACAGCTTATTTTTGAGATTCCAATATTATAAGACATGGACTAAAAGGCCTTGAAGTAAGCTTAATCAGTGATTAGCTAGCACATTATTTTATTCCATCACGATTTTCAAATAACTAAACTATTTTTGCAAATAACGGCAGTTATTGAACCGACAAATTTGACCAATAAAAAATGCCTTTCTCAAATAAGAAAGGCATTTACGATCAAAAGTAGACGAGATGAATGTTATTGACCGAAGCCCACGTCCGTCATATTAATCTGCGTGACTTCACCATATTCTTTAGCAATATCAGCAACTTTAGCAGCATTACCAATCAACACAAACTGCAAATTCTCTTGAGGGAAATAGGTACTTATTAAACGCTGAGTATCTTCAAGGGTTAAGCCATCGACTTTGGCTTGAAACTCATTGATGAAAGAATCATCAAATTTATAGATATACATATCTGCCATTAGCTCAGCTAACTGACCACCTGTTTCAAATTTAGGCGGGTATTGGCCTTTTACGTAGGCTTTAGCTGAATCTAAGGTTTGCTGATCTATCCCTTGTTCCCATAAACGCGCATAGGTTTTTAACGCTAAGTCCATGGCCTCTTTAGTCGTACTGGTTTTGGTAAAAGTGCTGACTTGGAAAACCCCAGAATCAGAAAAAGGATTAAAGCCAGAACGAGCGCCATAAGTTAATCCAGCGTTGACCCTTAACTCATCGTTTAACCATGAAGTAAAACGGCCACCTAAAATGGTGTTGACTACCGTTAGCCCTACATAATCAGGGTTATCACGGCGAATACCTAAACCACCAAAAACAAATGTTGTTTCAATCGCATCAGGTTTATCAACTAACAATACTCGGCTAGCATTAAGTGACGGTAATCCCTGTGATAAATCAGGTTGGACGGCTTTTTCAGTTCCCTGCCAGCGACCAAAAGCTTGAGTTAACTTTGCCTTCATTTGGGCTGGGTCAAAGTCACCGACAACATTAATGGCCATGTTACTTGGCTGATAATAGCTTTTATGGAAAGCACGTAATTGTGCAATATTAATCTCAGCTAACGAAACGCTGTTACCCGTTGTTGGGTTAGCGTAAGGGTGCTGTCCAAATACCATTTTAGTGTAGTAACGACCAATAACCGCGCGGGGGCTTTCTTTTGCTTGCGATAATCCCACTATTTCACGCTGTCTTAATTTTTCAAATTCAGCGCTATCAAAGTCTGGTGATATCAACACATCTTGCATTATCGCAAGTACGGTATCGAGATCCTTACTCATAAAGTCAGCATCAATTTGTGAGCTTTCACGCCCCGAAGCGGTCTTTAAACTTGCACCAAGAAAATCAATGGTTTGCTCAATTTCCGCCTTCGATTTGCCACCAGCACCTAATAATAAACTCTTAGCAGTCATATACGACACGCCTGAGGTAGTGTCATTAACAGCACCAGCTCTGACAACCGCATTGATGTTAATAATCGGCACTTCAGACTGCACCATAAAGTTCAC
The DNA here is from genome assembly GCF_041468985.1 of Shewanella sp. 10N.286.52.A9. Taxonomy (NCBI): domain Bacteria; kingdom Pseudomonadati; phylum Pseudomonadota; class Gammaproteobacteria; order Alteromonadales; family Shewanellaceae; genus Shewanella; species Shewanella sp. 10N.286.52.A9. The sequence goes on from NZ_JBFRJQ010000001.1 coordinate 164,173, forward strand.
TTTTAGGCCATTATCTAAGGTCATTGATTCGTATTGAGGCATGCTAAAGCTGCCAGTATCAACCGTTTTACTGGTGCCTGTAGTACTTGCACACCCTGTTAAGGCTAATGAGCATGCCAGCGCCATGGCTGTAAGCGTACGTTTTGAGGTAAATTCTGCTAATGACATCATAGGTCAGCTCCTTCTGTTGCAGCTAACACGCCCACGGTGCGATTGGCCTTACGTAAATAGGTTTGCGCCACACGTTGAATGTCTTCTATTGTGACTTTGTTATATGCCTCTGGGGCACTGAATAGTTTGTCATAACTGCCAAAATACAGCTCGTAACGGCCTAAGGTATTGGCACGACCATTAATGGTTTGCATCGTACGATAGAAATTCATCAGTTTGATATTTTTAACTTTTTCAAGCTCTTGTTGAGTCACCCCTTCAGTGCTAATACGGTTAATTTCCGCAATCATGTTGGCTTCAAGTTGCTCCGCATCGACTCCCGCATTTGCCACACCAAGAAAATAAAACAGGTTAGGATCAAATGATAATGGCAGATAAGACACCACGTTTGATGCAACTTGTTTGTCAACTAGCCCTTGATATAAACGAGAGCTATTACCTTCACTAAAAATGGTATTTAGCAAATCAAGTGCATAATAATCTTCATGTTTTGTCGAGGGTACGTGGTATGCCAGCATCACGTTTGGCGTACTCACTGACGCTTTTTCCACAAACACGCGACGCTCGCCTTTTTGAAGTGGCTCTACAGTGCGCACAGCTTGAGGTGGCGTTTGCGCAGGAATGACGCCAAAGTATTGTTTGGCCAGCTTTTTGACTTCAGCAACCTTCACATCCCCAGCAATCACCACGACGGCATTATTGGGTGCATAATAAGTTTTATGGTATTGCTGTAAATCTTCTAAACTCCAAGCTGCGATATCTGACTCATGACCAATCACTGACCAGCTATAAGGATGCGCTCTAAATGCCACACCTTTAACTTCCTCTTGAATGGTGCGCCAGTTAGAGTTCTCTAGGCCAGTGGTTCGCTCAGATTGCACTACGCCACGTTCACTTTCGACCATTTCAGGGTCTATATCTAAGTTGGCGATACGATCGGCTTCTAAGTCGAAAATGGTCTCTAATGCATTGGCAGGAAACCAATCGGTATACACGGTTATATCTTCAGTGGTGTAGGCATTGTTAGCACCACCAGCAGCTTCCATCGTTCGGTCAAACATTTTCGGACCATACTTTTTTGAACCGTTAAACATCATGTGCTCAAAGAAGTGTGAAATACCGGTAATCCCTGGCACTTCATTACGTGAACCGACTTTCCAAAATAGATACATATTGGCATTGGGTATGCTGCTGTCTTCTAGCACCATAATTTTCATGCCATTATCTAACGTAAAAGTATTTACATCTTCTTGAGTGGTAGCTTGCGCTACGCTAACCCAAGCGCTGAGTAATACCAATAACGCGGTCATTCTGCGTTTCATGTTGGTTTCCTTTTAATCATCCGTCACAGCGACGATATCTTTCATAGTCTTTGTTAACTGACACAAGATTGTTACTTGTCAGGTAATTCGTTTTATTACTTAGCGCTTAAGGCCGTTAACGCCAATTGTGTCATGGTTTGCACACCAACTTTTAATGCAGACTCATCCACATAAAACGCCGGTGAATGGTTGCTGGCCACTGTTGCAGGATCTTTGCCTGCTGGGGTGACCCCAAGAAAATAAAACAAACCCGGTGTTTCTAATGCGTAATAAGAAAAGTCTTCAGCGCCAGTAATCAGCCCTGGCTCAATTAAGTTATCCTCGCCTACAACACTGCGAATAACAGGGCGCATTTTAGCGACTAATTCAGGATTGTTTACTGTCACAGGATAACCTGCATCAATTTCTGTTGTGGCAGTTGCCCCAAGGGTTTTAGCTGATAATTCTGCAATTTCAGCCAGCTTAACTTTAATATCTGCTCGCATGTCTTGGTCGAAGGTACGAATAGTACCAATCAGCTCTACTTCATCAGGAATGATGTTTGAGCGAATACCACCATTAATGGCACCAAAGCTAACGACCGCTGGCGCTTTAGTCACATCGACTTGACGGCTAATTATGGTCTGTACGCTGTTAATAATTTGCGCCGATGCCACAATAGGATCCACTCCGCCCCAAGGACGTGAACCATGAGTCTGACGGCCTTTAACCGTAATCGTAAACGAATCTTCCGAGGCCATTGCAGGGCCAGAACGAAGTCCAATAACACCAGTAGGTAAGCTTGAAGTCACATGCATGCCAAACACTTGCTCAGGTTTACGCTTGGCAAATAAACCTTCTTTGAGCATGAGTTCAGCGCCGCCTTCTTCGCCTGCAGGCGCGCCCTCTTCAGCCGGTTGAAAGATAAACATTACGTCACCAGCAAGGCTATCTTTAGCATTAACAAGGTTTTCAGCCACGCCCATTAACATCGCCACATGGGTATCATGACCACATGCATGCATCACGCCTACAGTTTGACCACGATAAGTATCTGTGGCTTTTGAGGCAAAAGGTAAGTCCACCACTTCAGTGACAGGCAATGCGTCCATATCAGCACGAATACCAATTAATGGCCCAGGTTTTGCCCCTTTTAAAATCGCTACAACGCCTGTGTGAGCCACACCAGTTTGTACTTCTAAACCTAATGATTCTAGGTGCTGAGCAATCACTTTACTGGTTCTAAATTCTCGATTAGATAGCTCAGGATGCTGATGTAAATCCCGGCGCCACTCAATGACTTTTTGTTCAACATTCGCAGTCAATTTAGCTGCATCAGGGCTATTGGCAAAAACGGCAGGAGCAAACGTGCCTGACAGTGTCGCAACACATAAGGCTAAAGTAGAGAGGCGCATATTATCATCCATGGTTATTATCATTTTTTGTAGCATTCCAATCTACAAGGTCTGGCTCGAGTTGTTAAATATTTTGTTAAAGGAGAACCTAAGAAATTGTTTCGATTTGTTTACTTAGTGAACTTCTGTACGATTAACCTGTGCGAATCGTTACCCTTTCGCCAGTGGTTGCAACACAAGGACATTAGCTAATGGATATCAAATTTAATCAATTCACTGCATTGAGTCACTCTCTGACACTGGATATTGCCGATTGGCATATTCACAACCAGTCGTGGGGAGTGTTTAGTGCTCATGGTGATATTGGAGCCATACTAGGCGATCTGCTTTGCCAGCAATCCGCTGCATTATTTGATAACAAACTGACTAACCAACCCAAAGATATTGAGGTGTTGTCAGGTGACATGAGTATATCGGCACATCGCATTGCCCAAGTTTCATTAACCGAGCAGCAAAGGTTATTAGCCTTAGAGCTTGAAAGTGACGACACAGATTTTCAAGATATTGTCGACACAGGCACTAAAGTCATCGAACTGATAAAACAAGCACTGCCCGCAGCGGGTAGCAGACAAACCAATAACCCCGAGCCCATTGATGCACTACTGACAAAGCTAGATCTACACTCACTACAAGAGCAAGGGTTTCGAGAATTATCGACAGGGGAAACACGACGAGTCATGCTGGCAATTGCCATCGCCAGTCAGCCAGACTTTTTAGTGCTTGATAATCCATTTTCAGGGTTAGATATTCAACATCGAGATGCTTTATCTGACTATTTAAGCCAATTACCAATCCCGATGTTACTGGTGTTTTCAAGAGAAGAAGATCAACCCAAGTGGATAGATAACATTGCTATTTTCAGCCACGGAAAGTTAGACAGAAAGATGAACAAGCACGATTGGGAGCAGCACCCAGTCATCGCCCAAATAACCTCACAAACTCAGGTACAAAGCGAATTAATGTTGGCGACAATGCAACGACATCGCCACCAGAGTCATTTTAACAATCCGGTTTTTGAACTTAAAAATGGCAAGGTTGCCTATAGCGATAAAACGATTTTTACCGATGTGAATTGGCGAATTGATAACGGCCAACACTGGCAAATTAAAGGCCCAAATGGTTGCGGTAAGAGCACCTTGTTAGGGTTAATATTTGGCGACCACCCTCAATGCTATAGCAATGATATTCATATTTTTGGCAAAAAAAGAGGCACCGGCGAAACCATATGGGAAATTAAACAGCATATTGGCATGGTGTCTTCAGCACTCCACTTACAATATCGGATAAATTGCAGCGCGACAGATGTGATTTTATCAGGTTTTTATGACTCGATAGGCTTATATCAGCAAGCCAGTGCTGACCAGAAAGCTGTCGCAAAAGATTGGCTCATCATGCTGCACATGATTGAGTACGCCAATACACCGATAAAGCAATTAGACTATAGCCAACAACGATTATTACTGATTGCTCGAGCACTCGTTAAGCAGCCTACGTTGCTGATTTTAGATGAGCCTTATCAAGGCTTAGATTACTTGGGAATACGTTTAGTTAAAAAGACCCTTGAGCTGATCGCCAAAGAGAACCTGAGCCAGTTATTGTTTGTATCCCATTATCATGAAGACAGTATCGATAGTATTGACCACTATTTAACATTTGTGGCCAAAGAAAATGGTGAAGGTTACCGAGCAGTGATTAGTGAGTAATCTGCTAACAGCGCTAACTGCTGGAGGCTATTTCTCTTCAATTTTTCGTTCTTTCGCGGCAGCTTCTTTTGCTTCTCGCAGATATTTGTCGGCACGAGATTCACGCTCATTAAATTGTGCTTGAGACTTTTTTATCTGCTCTTTTTCCCACTCACCAGACTCTTGACGAGCTAAGACTTCTTGCTCACGATTTTGGGTATCACTTGCTGCTTTACGAGCTTTTTCTAACTGTTCTTGCTCAGTCTTTTTGGAGTCAATTCGCCCTTGATCCGCTTTTTGAGATAATGTCAGCCTAGGCTTTTCACTTGCGCTCACGTGCCATGAACTGATCGCACTCAAGATTGCCATTACCGTGACAGCAATGAAATATGTGTTACCCAATCGCGTTTGATTCAACATGCGGTATATCTTCCTTGTTATTGTTCTTGATCATAACGAGCACGCACAGCTGGCGGCATGGCATCTAGCTTATGTTGCACCATCGCATCAAAGGCTGCAAACATTGGCGCTATATCCAATGTCGGATTAATGGCTTGCAGCATATATGCTGTCGCTTCAAGCGTCGACAAGCTATCACTTCGTTTCGCTTTACGAATGCGATACTGTGACACGCCTTCAAACTCAATATGCAATGCCGGCAAATCAAGTAACCAAGGATTAAGCTGCAGCATTTTGAAGGCTTTTCGCCAAGTGCCATCAATCAATAAAATAGTACAATCTTCAGGTGAATTTGACTCTGAAGCACGTTGGCTTGTTTCGCTTGGATAGACTAAATATACAGGCTTGCTGGCTTGTTGCAGATACACTTGCAGCTCAGCAAAGTCTTCTGCTGTTTCCCCTACCACAACTTGAGTCTCTGGTAAGGTTAAGCACAATAACTTAACCGTATTTTTAGCATGCTCAACCTCTGAAGGGTGCTGCAGCACAATCACTTCGGTTTTGACCTTCACTGTTTTCACGCTGCTACACACGCACGCCGACTGTGGATAAGCACATTTTTGGCAAAAAGCTCTGCTCATTAAAATTATAGCCTGTTGTAATAAAAGAAATTATATGTAATGTTACTTGAATAACATTTGCTAATTAAGCCTATGTTTAGGATATATTTTAACTCAGGGAAGAATTATGACTATCAATAAAATATCACTTTCGGTGATACTTTACCTTGCAAGCTGCGCCTCTTTTGCAGCAGATACCTCTCCATCAAGTTCAGAAAGTAGCTTTCATCACCAAGCCGAAATTGGGTTTCTTGACACCAGTGAAAGCTCAGACGGTTTAGCAAGCGCTACATATAGTTATTTTTTTCAAGGCGTAGACCAAACCGATGTCCCTCTTGAACTTGCACCGTATTTAAGCCAGTCATCTGTTGTTTCAGCTCGTTACGCTACAACAGATCACCAAGACCTTTATGCACTTAGTGGTGAATATATTTTCGATTCTCGCTTTTTTATTGGCGGTGCTTACTCCCTAGTAACACAAGAGCGTGAATGGTTTGATTCTAGTGATGAAGATACCTATGAAATCAATGCTGGCTACTATTTCAATCCATACGCTAAAGTTACGTTATCATACTTAACTTACTCACACTCCAACACTTATTCAAACTCCAATCACGCTTGGTATGATTCATACAATTCTCAAAGTTCAGAAGATTACGATGCCATAGCCGCCAAATACGAGCATTACTTACCTTTTGAAAAAACGTCTGGTTTAATGCTAACTGCACTAGTGACCTATGCCGAAATTAAGTCGAAGTCTCACAGTGCATACACTACGTATACTGTTAACGGAACTGATGATTTAATTCCACAAATGATTGAGTCAAGTAATAAAGGGAAACATGAGGAGACGACGTTAATTATCGATGCAGACTGGTACATTACAAATGCTTGGTCTGTTGGTGCTAGCTATAAATATCTAAACTATGATAGTAAAAGCACTTTCTCATATTCAAGCCAAAGTCCAGAAGGCTTTATCAGCGACACGAGTGGCTATATTAGTGATGATAGCTTTAATGTTTATACAGTTAATACCAGCTATTTCTGGAAGTTCTCTAAATACATTTCCGCTAGAGCTTCAATAGAGCAGCTTTTTATTGATAGCGATTCAGATACCAGTTTCGGTATCGCGATTAACGCTCGTTTCTAGAACCAAAACAACAATGCCGCTGAATAACCTCCAGCGGCATTGGTATTTAATTCAGACTCTAACCATTAATGCTCTGGCTGTACTTGCTCCATATGCAAATGGCTTAAACTTTTTATCGACATGATTAATAGCAATACTAACGATAAACCACCCATTAAGAAGGCTACGGCATAAGGAGCGCTGATGTCAGTCATCTGAATTAAGCCCGCTAACACAGATGCACCACTCATTTGAATACAGCCTAACATGGCTGCTGCAGTACCCGCTCTTTCACCGAAAGCAGATAAAGCCATTGACGTTGCAGGGCCAAGTAATACTGCAAAACCAATGCATAACAACATCATTGGCAACATGAAGGCAAACCCTGCTGCAAGACCTGTTTCAGGTCCAGCTAACTGCATGACGACTTCAATAACAGCAGCTAACAACATCATTGCGAGTGCAGCAATAACTGCTGGGCGATTGCCAATATGCTTAACCAACACTGGCGCGGCAAAACACGCAGCAATATTTACCGCAGCATTTAAGCCAAATAAGCCACTAAACTCAAGTTCACTTACCCCTAACTCGCCAATCAGCCACATAGGTGAATACGATACGTACGTGACAATAGAAGCCATAGCCACCATACAAGTACTCGCATAAAACATAAAATGCGGATCACTTAGCACTGGCTTATAACGTGCCCAACGATATAAAGGGCCACTGGTATCGGTGTTTTCTGGACGAGTTTCTGGGAATTTAATGAGGACAATTGCGAGCACGATAATGGCGTACAGTGCCATAAAAATAAATGTAGATCGCCAACCAAATTGCAGCGCGAGTAAGCCACCTAGTGTTGGTGCCAAAGCAGGAATAACACAAATAGCGCCATTCAAATAACTGTACATTTTGACGCTTTCTTTGCTGCTATAGCAATCACGTACCGCACTGAATACTACAATTGAGGTTGAACAAGCTGCTAAGCCTTGTAAAACTCGAGCTAATTGTAGCACTTCAAACTCTTGTGCCATTGCGCCAATAAGACTGCTAACGCCATAAAGGACGATACCAAATAATGCGATAGGACGGCGCCCAAAACGATCTGCTAAAGGACCTATCAGAATTTGACCTAGGCCCATCGCAAACAAAAACAGCACTAATGTCGACTGAACTTGGCTACCACTCACACCATACTCTATCGCCATCGTTGGCATAGAAGGCAAGTAGATATCGATGGCCAATGGGCTTAATAGCACCATAAACATCAAGGTGGGTAGCAGGTTACGTCTCATTTGCTCTAGTCTCTTTCTTAATTTCGGGTATTGATTTAGGCGCGCATTTTAGACTACTCATGGTATGAATAGAAATGGTATGATTTCCTAAGTAAATTTCCCTAGAGGAATATCATATGAATATTGATAATCTGGCTAAAATTGATCTCAACCTATTGGTCATTCTTCAAGTCTTACTTGAAGAACAAAGCGTCACGCGCGCCGCCAGCCGCTTGCACTTAAGCCAGTCCGCATTGAGTAAAAGTCTCAATCGCTTACGTTCAACCTTAGATGATCCATTATTTCAGCGAACCGCACACGGACTTAAACCTACCGCGCATGCCATTCAATTAGGCGAGCAATTGCCACAAATATTACAGACATTGCATCAGCTCACCCAACCACCAACTTTTGAGCCTGCAAGCAGTAATCAACATTTTTCATTTTCCATGGTCGAAAGTGCTTACGAAACTTTGCTACCGTATTTTATCGGCACATTGTTACATGATGCCCCTAACGTCAAACTCGACTCGTATGTTTGGACCGAAAAGTCGATGCAAGATTTACAGTTAGGACAAATTGATTTTGGTATTGCAGGTCGTGACACTCACCCTCAAGCCGATTTAAAAATTGAGCAACTACCAGACGGTATCGAGCATCAAACCCTATTTAAAGATAAGCAAGTATGCTTGGTTCGCCAAGATCACCCCATGCTAGCAATAATACAAAGCCCGCAATGGAATTTGGCAAACTACCTCACAATGTCACATGTGCAAGTGCGCTGCGAAGGCAATGATTGGTGGGCGCTAGATTATCACCTAGCAGAACAAAACTTACATCGTCGTATCAGCACCACAGTGCCCGATTTTTATGGCGCTGCCAGTATTTGCGCGTACAGCGATTTAATCTTTACCTTACCATCGAGCTTTGCCCGCCACGCGGTTAAACTCTACCCTTTGGTACAAGTCCCCTTGCCATTTGAATTTATGCCAATGGCTTATGTGTTGTTATGGCATGAACGTAACAGTCAAGCACCTGGACATTTATGGCTACGGAATATTATTTGTGAAAGTGTGGCGAAAGCCGTGAATCAAAGCGATGTTTAATTTTCCTAGATTCAAATAAACGATACTGATTAAAACCAATGACTTAATGCTTGCAGCCCCAAACCCGTAACCTTAGCTAACAAACATTAACCAGGTTTAACGTGACGTTAATAGCTGTTCCATTGCATTATTAATATACAAATTCTACGGCTTCGAGTTTAACCAGCCATTCTAGAGACGTTTCCATCGCCTTTTGATTCGTGTCTAGCCAGTATATTGAGGAATATTAATGAATTTTAACCAGTTTATAAATCAAGCCCAACTGAAACAAAAAGTTGGCACCATGAATCCTATTTTTGCACTACTATCGATTATCGCTATTGGCTTGATGTCGATTGTTTTACTGCCATTTTTAATTGTGTTTGCCGTTGTTAGCTTTATCGGGTTAAACCTACTTGGGCGCAAGTACCTAGCCCCAAAAATGCAGCCAATTTTCGGTCAACAAGCACCAGATGAGGTTTATCGAGGCGATCCGAACATCCAACGTGAACGTTCGGTTTACCAATCAGATATGTTTAAGCAAGCAGGCAATCACAGCCAACGCAGCGGTCGCACCTTCGACCATCAACCTGATTAATACGTTTGTTAGCTTGTCACACATGAGTCATGACTCAACCAAAAACACCGCCATTTGGCGGTGTTTTTGTTTCTTCATTCAAGAAGTTGATAGTTGCGTGTAAAAAATCTCAGATTTTGAAAATTCACTTTACCTGATGACAAATAGAATATGGCTAATAAAACATAACTAAGCCAAGATCCCTTGTGCATGAATCAAAGATTTCAGTTCTTCTTCACTAGGTTTAAGCGCGATCACATTATCAATTTGAATTTGAAGCGATTGCCAAATCGGTTCGATAATCTCAGCTTGTTCATCATTAGCATATTGTTTGGCTAGTTTAAGCAATGACGCCGATTCAACCACATCAATGCGTTTAAATACACCATCAGCAAGCGCGACACTTAGCTCTATCATTGCAGGAACACTGCGGCCATAGTTAATCACATCTCGCAAATATCGCTCTGCTAAACACACATCTGCCCCTAAACCTGAATCATCATTAAGCATATGCTGGGCTCGGGTAAACATGGCGTCTAATTGACCTTGCTCGGCCGCCTCTGCCAACCAATGTTCACTGGCATTTGGATTTGCTTCACAGCCTTCACCATTAAATAACATCAAGGCAAGATGATATTGAGCATGAGGATAACCCGCTTGAGCCGCTTTATTAATCCATTCAAAAGCCTTATCAAGCTGTTGTTGCTGATAATACAAAACGCCTAGGTTTGACATTGCTTCAGTGTTTTCAGCTAATGCAGCTTGCTCTAACCAATTCGCCGCTACCGCTAAATCCACTGCAAAGTTTTCACTACCAACCAAGAAAAAGAAGCCTAATAGAGCTTTCGCCTCTATGACGCCAGCTTCTGCAGCACGTTCAATAGCTATCTCGCCAGCTAAGGCATTTTTTTCACCACTGTAGCCATGCAGTAAAGCAACGCCATGCTCAAATAAGGCTTGTTGATGCTTGTCTGAAGCCAGCTCAAACCAATTAGCCGCTTGCTTAAATGTGCCAGCTGACTCAACTTGATTTTCGGTATCTTGCTCAAGTGATTGCTCTTGCTCTTGTTGCATTAACGCTTTTGATTTAAGCGACATACCCACCAGGTACTGAGCCTGCGGATCGTTGTGCATCACAGCTTGATAGCACAGCTCACGCCCCACATATGAATCAAAGGCTTCAAACTGATACTCAGGCGCTTTTTTTCGGTGTACTTTTGGATACAGCAAGGTAATTAACGACAAGATATTCTTGATGGTTTTCTCAGCCAGTGAGACAAGCTGCTCTTGCGTTAAATGATATTTTTCTGGATGAGCACCACGGTTACCGTCGCTGCGTAATCGATGCAGCGCACGTGTAGTTGGTACATCAATAAAACGCATTCGATTCAATTGCTCGATGCGGTCATATAAGTTAGGGCTATTAAATTTAACGGAATGTTTATCGGCTAATAGCGAGGTGACTTGATGGGTAAAACTACGAACGAACACCAAAGCCTGTGTTGGAATATCTCTAACATAGCTTTTGGCTTTGGTGTAATCGTCTACGATGTCAGCTGAGAAGCCGCCAATAAATTCAATATCATTTAACACTGGCGTGGCTCCTTAGCATGATTACTCGCATTTAGATTTCTGTGGTATCTGATTCACTATCATCTGTCGTACGGTTAACCATATACAATCTAAATAAGGCAACGTTAACGAAAAGTCCTAAAAATGCGAACAAGGTATCAATAATAATGCGTAGTGGGAAACCACCGAATTCTGTTAACTGCAACACGATACCACCTACCATAGAAAGTGGCAGATATAACATTAAAATAAGCATAGTTTTCAATACGATTGGTGATGAAAACTTAAAGCTACTCTTAATGGCTTCAAGCGGTGATACACGTTCTACGATAACCATAAAGTTGACGTATGCAAGGCGAGCAAACAAGTAGAAACTAATACTTAATCCAATAATCCAAAATGGCCCAAACACGGCAAATAACATAACAGGTGCCAAAATGGCTAAACCAGAGAATACCCCTGCGAGTAGTAATGGTGGCACAAAGGTAAAGCTGTTTTTAAGCACTAAACCAGGGGTCACATCATGACCTCGTGAACGAACCTCTAAATACAAGGTTAGCGCGGCAATCAATAATGAAAAAATTAACAGTAACGCCATCATGGCTGCACCATGAATAGCGCCAAACTGTGGGATTTCTACTTCAGCTTGCGCTGCGAGTTCTGTTCCTAACCACACTTGGATCATTACTTGAATTAACAGTAGTGGCACAGTAAGCGAAGCAAGCTGTGCAATATGGTTACGAAAGAAATTATATGCTTCAGTCAAAATTGCAGACAATGACATGGGATTTCCAATAATCTAAATAAGACAAATATGCTGCTAAGGATACCGAAAAAACAGTGTTTTTGCACAATTGATATTGAAGCTTAATAGAAGTTAATCAAATCAATTGTCACATTTTTGTGAATAACGTTAAAATGGTGACAGAATATCGATACCTCACCTTTAATCATTCAACAAAACCACAGGATGGCCATGATGAAATTAAGCCCTGCAGTAAGTCTTCTAATAGCGATGTTTGCCGTAACTTCACCAGCACAGGCAAGTTGGTTAGACAGTGTATTTGGAAGCGATGAAAAGAAAGTAGAACAAGTAGACACTGCGGCTACTCAATCTACTGACTTAGTTGGTAATGTCATGTCACAACTAGGGTTAAGCCAAGAACAAGCTGAAGGCGGGTTAGGCACGCTTTTAAGCCTAGCGCAATCAAACCTAGGCGGTTCTGATTTCAGCCAGCTATCAAACAGTATTCCTGGAGCCGATGCATTACTCGCAGCAGTACCTGAGCTATCTTCAGATTCTGGTATGTCAGGGTTATTATCCCAGGCGGGTGACTTAGGTCAGTCATTTGAAGGTGCAGCTATGGTTTATGATGCATTTGAACAACTTGGTATCAAAAAAGAATACGTAGCGCCTATGGTCGATATCGCTAAATCATATTTAGAGACTAACGGCAGCGAAGGTACAGTCGATTTGCTGATGAAAGGTGTTAATTCATTGCTATAAGCCAAACAGCATTTAGGATTAACATAATTTAATGCCGAGCAATTCGCTCGGCATTATTGTCTCTGTTAAGCTTAATCAATATAGATTTCCCATTAAATGCGCTCATTAGCTGGCGTGTAGGAGGCAAAATGATCGCGAAACTGAAACAGTTTTTACAATCCCATGCTCAAGCAGTGACCCCTGAAGAGCAAGCGCAACAGCTAAAATTAGCCGCAGTGAGTTTACTGCTTGAAGTCATGTATGCAGATGAGACGCTCGATGAGCAAGAAGTCGCCATGCTCCCAAGCATGATTAGTCACAGCTTAAATATCAGTTCAGCTGAAGCAAATGCATTAATTGACGAGGCCAAATTAGTTCAAGGTAACGCAACGTCGTTATTTGAGTTCACCGCCGAAATTAATGCTCAATGCTCAATTGAGCAAAAGCAAAAGCTGCTACTGTGTATGTGGAAGCTGGCATACTCTGATGGCAAATTGTGCCGAAACGAAGATCAAATCATTCGCCGAACTGCTGATTTGCTGTATTTAAAGCATAGTGAAGTCATTCAAATGCGTAATATTGCCATGGAGCAACGCTAACTCGGTTTTTGCATAATTTAGTCACAGAAAAACAGCGCATTAAGCGCTGTTTTTTGTTTTGGTAACCTAGGGAGTACTACGCCAACTGTTTGCGAGCTTGATGCTGTTTCTGCCAATACATAAACGGAGCTATCACCACCAGTAAAATAAATGAATACAGCATATTTTCAGCTAAGGCGATGCCCACGCCAATACAAAATACACTACCACCAATAATCAATGGCAAATAACGTTTGCTGAGCAATTTTACTGCCGATAGCATGGTCAGCAGATAAATAATCACAAACACACCATTACTCCATGCAATAAGATCTTCAAGCTTTTGCTCTGTCACAAAGGTTAAGGTGATGACCAATGCCATGATGGTCAAAATAGTGTTCAACGCACGTAATGGCACGCCATAGCCATTAAGCTGGCTAAAATAACTTGGCAGCACCCCTTCTTTACTGAAACTCCACAATAATCTCGCTGCACTTGCACAATACACATTGACCGTCGCCAAACCACTGGCAATACCTAATACTCCAATCACTTGTGCACCCATGCCTTGCCAAGTGATATCACCTAATAACACATTGAATGCGTGGATCATGGCTAAGCCTTCTTTATCACTTGGCACCATCAACAGCAATAAAGTACAGATAAGGTAAATCACGCCAACGAGGACAGTGCCTATCATCATAGCCGGTAACATATCCTTTTTAGGATCGTTAAAATCATTGGCTAAATGTGTCATGGCTTCGATGCCCAAAAAGCTCCAAAAGCCGATCCCCATAGCTAACATCACTGTAGAAGCTTCTGGTGAAGCCATACTTGCAAAAGATTCCACTTGGCTGACATTGGTGCCACTCGCACCAAATAGCACAGCAACAACAGCGACAATGGCTAGCGTTAACGCAAATTGCAACTTGGCCGAAACTTGAATCCCGCGATAATTAAGCAGTAACAATACCGCCACAATGGTGAGTTCGGCCGCTAATTGCCCCCAGCCAGTAATAGACACAAGTGCATCCATAAACTGGAAAGTCATTAAAATCGCTGCTGGCGCTCCAATAGGTATCACAAACAAGAAAATTAATCCTATTGTGCGCCCTGCTGTGGTGCCATAAGCTTTCTCAATAAAATAGGCAGGCCCTGCGGCATGTGGGAAGCGACTAGCCAATAACCCAAACACCACCGCAACAGGCAAAATGGCGATGGTTAATATAGCCCACGCCAATAATGCACCACTATTTGCCACCGCAATGGTCATTTGCGGCAAAATAAATACCCCTGTACCTAGCAAAGTGGTGGCCATCAACCCGGCACCTTGCCAGCGCCCTATCGTTCCTGTAATTTGATTCATTGGCTTATTCTGTGGTGAAGTTTGAAAGAATTATAAAATTAAAATGATAAACAAACTGCCGTAAATACCCCACAAGATAATGGATTAAACCACCATATTGACGGGTTTAATGCAAAAAACCGACATTATGGCGGCCCACTTATAACGGTTCAGCCTTTTAAAGCGAGTAAGACTTCACATGGACAAATTCGACCAACTCATCATTAATGCACTACGTGCCAATGCCCGCCAAAGTATTTCTCATATCGCTGAGACAGTCAGCTTATCACGTAGTGCTGTAACCGAGCGGATTAAAAAGCTCGAGCAATCAGGGATCATTCGTGGCTATCAAGTGTTATTAAGCGAGTCACAAAAAGAAGGCGTTTCCGCTTATTTTGAAATTCAGCATGAACGGGCAAATTGCGCCGATGTTGTCCATGTCTTCCACGCCATTCCAGAGGTAATCACTTGCCAAGGAATCACCGGAGAAATGGATTTATTGGTGTATGTCAATGCGGCATCCATGAAGCGATTACATGAAATTCGAGAGTATATTGATGCGCAAGCCGATATTGTCAAAATTAAAACTCATGTTGTAATGAGCGAATGGATTAACAATCAAGCGTAACGCACATTTTATAATTAATTTATTGGTTATACTGATGAAAATAGCCAACATTTATTAAGCCAGTGACTCACATTCTGTAAGGTTTGTGGTTAACACTTAGCGTAAACAACCATGTTGAAACCTTAGGTTTCAGCCACTTTTAATTGGGTATTTATTACTATGCAAACACAACCTACGTCTGACATTAACTTACTATGGGGTGCGTTAATCCTAGAAGAGCTAGCTCGGCTTGGCGTAAAACATGTTTGCATGGCTCCAGGCTCACGCTCAACGCCTTTAACCCTAGCTGCGGCGGCGCAACATAAACTTGAGCGCCATATGCATTTTGATGAACGAGGACTTGGTTTTATGGCGCTAGGCCTTGCCAAATCCAGCAATAGTCCAGTTGCAATAGTGACTACATCAGGCACAGCTGTTGCTAATTTATACCCTGCCATCGTTGAAGCATGGTTAACTCAAGTTCCATTAATTGTATTAAGTGGAGACAGGCCACCTGAGCTTATTGGCTGCGGTGCCAATCAAGCCATTATCCAACCTGCTATTTTTGCTGATTATGCCAAGCAAGTGAATTTGCCAACGCCAGATCTCGCTATCAGTCCAAACACACTCTTAACAACAATTGACGAAACCGTGGCTAACCTTCAACAACCTGTGCATTTTAATTGCATGTATCGTGAGCCACTTTACCCAAGCGAGTTGGAGAGTTTACCAGCACTGATAGCATCATCAGCATCTTATACTCAACCGATCTCAGAATGGGCAAATCACAGCCACCCTTATACCGACTATGGCCAGGTTTCCTGTAATAACCTGCCCTCAGAAGACACCATGATGCGTTTTGTCCATGGCAAAGGCATCATTGTAGTGGGTACGCTTTCACCTCATGATAATCCATCACTCATCATCGAATTATCACAAAAGTTAGGCTGGCCAGTCGTCACAGATGCGCAGTCACAATTACGACAACACCCAAGTGTTATCGGCCATATTGATCAATTGATGCTACACCCCAAAGCAACCAAATTTGTAGAGCAAGCAGATAGATTATTGGTATTTGGCGGCCGATTTATCTCAAAAAGGCTTATTAGCTTTATTGCACAACATCAATGGCACAGTTATTGGCAAGTACTTCCTAATCAGCAACGACTCGATCCTAACCATCAATCTAAACGTATTTGGCAAGCCAGTGTTTCAGCCATATGTAACGCGCCTTGGCCCCGTTCATCTTCAGCAAATTGGGCTTTACCTTTAATTGAAATGAACCAGCAACTAGAGGCGCTGTTCACACAGCACATAGATCAAAGTAGTTTTGGTGAGCCGCAAGTTGTACGTCAACTTGCTAAAGCGCAGACCTCAAACCACCAGTGGTTTATTGGAAATAGTTTACCGGTGCGCTTATACGACATGTTTTCTCCTATAACGTGTGAAACACCGCATATTTATACCAATCGTGGTGCATCTGGTATTGATGGATTAATTGCAACATCCTGCGGTATGGCCCTTGCCACGCAACAACCTAGTACTTTGTTAATTGGTGATATATCCAGTTTACATGACCTTAATTCGCTGGCTATCTGCAAACAAATCACAAACCCTTTTGTGATCGTGGTGCTCAACAATGATGGCGGCAATATTTTTAATTTATTACCTGTGCCAAATGAAGCGGTCAGAGATGAATTCTACCGTTTAAGTCACGGGCTGGAGTTTGGTTATGCCGCTGCCATGTTTGGCTTGCCTTATAACCAAGTAGATTGTTTATCTAGCTTTAATGAGGCTTATACTGATGCGATGGCTTATGCAGGGACTTCTGTAATTGAAGTCAATGTTGGCCCCAATCAGGCAAGCGATCAAATAAAGCTCATTGCACAATGGGTGAAACAACACTAATGCCAACCATTAAACGTTACGGTGACACAGCATTACCAGCACTGGTTTTATTACATGGTTTTTTAGGTTCAAAAGAAGATTGGCAAGCCAGTTTGCCCATTTTAAGCCAGTACTTTCATTGTATCTGTATCGATTTACCAGGCCATGGTGAAAACGATCAAATATTACCTTCTCCTGGTTTTGAAGTATTAGCTCAAACCATTGTCGATAAAGTGATCAAGCTAGGTTACCCGCAGTTTCATTTACTGGGTTACTCTCTTGGTGGGCGCGTTGCTTTGCACATTGCGAAGTTCCACCCACAAGCATTGTTAAGTTTAATGCTAGAATCCGCCCATTTAGGCTTATGTTCCACTCGAGATAAACAAGCTCGTTTGAAACATGACCAAAAGTGGGCAGATAAACTCGATAATATGCCGATAACTGACTTTTTAGCCCAATGGTATCAGCAGCCTGTATTTGCAGATCTACAAGACAGCGCGCGTGAGCAGCTGATTAGTATACGCAGTAAAAATGATCCGCAAGCGCTACTCCATTGCTTTAGAAGCACTTCATTGAGTTTACAAGATAATGGCCAAAAAGTGTTGAAACAATTACACTGCCCAAGATACATGTTGGTGGGTGAGCAAGACAGCAAGTTTTCTAAGCTGGCGCTTAAGTGGCAAGAAAAAATCGATATGTCGGTGATCAGTATTCCGAATTCTGGCCACAATACCCATAAAGCCCAACCACAGATGTTTGCCGCAAGGATAGTACAACTTTTATATCCTTAGCTAACCTTTAACGGTAAATGAAATTTAGCCACCTTAACCGAGGTGGCCATCGCTTTATAGGATATTTGCTTTATGCACTTTGATGCCCCACAACCTTTAAGCCATTCATGCTCTACTCAAATTGGCGAAACGACTGACAATGTGGCGCAAGCAAGCATCCGAGAACTGAGCATACATCAATATAAAATTGACCTTGAACCGGCTCTGCCCGTCGCCAGTCAGCGAATTAATCAACGTTTAGGGCTAATCATCAGTGCCACATTTGATAACTGCGCCCCAGAGTTTGTTGAAATAGCCCCTTTGTCAGGTGTTGATATTCAAGGTGAACCGCTAACTGGGTTTAGTCCTGAATCATTATCACAGGTCATTGAATACCTTGAACAACAGTTACCTTCTTTGATAGGGCAACCTATCAAGGCACTGAATGAACTTGCCAATCAAGCGCCCTTTGCATCTATAGGTTTAGGGTTAAGTTTGCTCGGGTTTAAATCGTCATCACAATTTCAATATGCCCATGTTGATGAACGTAAAGTTGGCCTATTTTATTATAAAGACGACACCAGTATTGAGACCTTAACGCAGCAAGTTAATGCGTTACCTATAGGGACTTATTCCATTAAAGTTAAAGTTGCTCAGGCAAGTATCGAGCAAGAAATTGCATTTATTCATCAAATTTTAGCTATTAATCCAAAACTGAAATTACGCCTTGATGCCAATCAAGGTTTTAGCGTTGAGCAAGCTATTGAGTTCTTAGCTTGCCTACCTAAACAAGCTATAGAGTACATCGAAGAGCCTTGTAAAACGCCCGAGCAAAGCCAACTTGTATACCAAAGCCTACATATCCCCTTTGCACTTGATGAAACCTTAAATGATGGTCATTACCAGTTTGAAATGCTTGAAGGACTAGCAGCCTTGATAATCAAACCTATGGTACTCGGTAATATTGATAAATTAGTTCAGCTGATTAACCTTGCTACTAGCCATGGCGTGCGGTGTATTTTAAGTTCAAGTTTAGAGGCCAATCTTGGGATTGGGGATCTTGCGAAACTTGCTGCAGTGTTAACACCAGACGAAATTCCTGGGCTTGACACACTTGCCAGTTTTACTCAGCCATTAATGAACTCAGACAATCAACTTAACCTTGAGGTATGTCAACTGCTTCAACACTACCAAGGTTAATTCTGGTCGCTATTGAGCAAAAGTAGGCAGCATAAAATAGGTATGAAGATGATTTCTCCATTGCATCAAACAGCCCTTAATCAACCGAATGTTATCGCCATCAAGCAAGCATCAAGTTCAGTGGGTTCGTTAACCTATCAGCAACTCAGTGCCATGGTTTGCCACCTAGTTAAGACGTTGCAAACTCAGGGTATTAAACAACATAGCCGACTCGCTTGTGTCAGCAAAAATAATCTCGAAATGGTTTGCTTATATTGGGCTTGTGTTGACTTGGGTGCCGTGTTGTTACCCATTTCCCCACGCTTTCCTGCACAGCAAATTAACCAATTATGTCAACGCTTTAACATTGATGCGATATGGCTTGAACCTTCATTTATGGATGAATCAAGCATTAAGCACAATAACAAAGCGGACAATAATCGCGTCGTAAACAAGCAGCAACTTACCATCTCGCTATCTAACGCTGCTTTAGGTGGCGCGATACCTAAAATAAATCCCCAGCAACCGTTAAATATCATTTTGACCTCAGGCTCTAGCGGTGCGCCAAAAGCCGTTGTACATTGCTTGGAAAACCACATTGCTAGTGCAGTAGGTTCTGCTAACAACATCGCGTTAGCACAGGGTGATAGCTGGTTATTATCCTTGCCGCTATTTCATATTGGTGGCTTAGCCATCATTAATCGATGCGCTCTTGCTGGTGCAGCAGTGGTGTTAAATGATAGCCAAGCTTTGTGGCAACAGATCATTGAAAGCAAAGTGACTCACGTTTCGCTGGTTGCGGCGCAATTAAGTAAGCTACTTGCACAACATCCCCACGCATTAGATAGTGTCAAAGCCTTATTATTAGGTGGTGGCGCTATAGAACCTCATTTAGTCTCAGCGCTTGCTGACAAACAAGTTAATGCTTATTGCAGTTACGGTATGTCTGAGATGAGTTCGCAAATCACCACGGCAGCTATCAATCCACAGGGGCATCTCGGCCAAGTATTATTGCATCGCCAACTTAACATCGTCGATAACACCATTTGGGTTAAAGGCGACTGCCTATTCTTGGGTTATTTGGCTGACTCAGATAAAAATGAGTCTTCACACGCAGCAATCACCCAAGCATCACTAACATTGCCACTGGATTCACAAGGTTGGTTCAATACTCAAGACCGAGCAAAGCAGGACGAAAAAGGCAATTTATACTTGCTTGGACGCACTGATAATATGTTTATCTGTGGCGGCGAAAATATTCACCCAGAGGAGATTGAAGCTGCGCTAAAGTCGCACCCTCTAGTTAATGATGCAGTGGTATTTGCTCAAGCTGACCCACAGTTTAGCTTATTACCCGCTGCCATTATCCAGCTAACAGATAAACACTCGTCCCTTACAGCAAAGGTAATCGAATCGTTACAGCAACATGTCCTGGCGAAAGTGGCACGCTTTAAACGTCCTCGCCAGTATTATTCATGGCCTGAAAATGTCATCACTACAAGCCTTAAAGTTCCTCGAAAAGCGATCATTGCTGCGGTTAAAGCCAACTTGAATGAAGTAAACAACTAAAGACATACTCAGTCTTTTCAAGGCATAAAAAAACCTGCCGGAGCAGGTTTTAATCATCTTGGTAGCATCACTAATTAACTTAGATTTCCATACAAGATTTCAATTTGTTCATTGCATTCTTTTCAAGCTGTCTGATACGTTCAGCCGATACTTGATAAGTGGCTGCAAGTTCTTGCAATGTGGTTTTATCGTCATCTAACCAGCGAGAACGCAAAATATGCTGGCTTCGCTCATCAAGGGTTTTAATCGCTGAGAATAAACGAGCTTGTGAATCCGATTCCCAGTTTTCATTTTCAACTTCTAATGCCACATCAGAAGAGTGATCTTCTAGGTAATGAACAGGAGCAAAATCAGCGCTGCTGTCGTCGTCATTGTCGTTGGTTAAGTCAAATGCAGGATCTTGCGCCGCCATTCGCGACTCCATTTCGGTAACGTCTTTTTTAGACACACCAAGATTCTCTGCAACCATGCCAACTTCTTCATCACTAAACCAGCCTAAACGCTTTTTAGTTTTACGAATATTGAAGAACAATTTACGTTGCGCTTTAGTGGTTGCAACTTTCACGATACGCCAGTTTTTAAGCACGTACTCATGAATTTCCGCTTTAATCCAATGCACAGCAAAAGACACCAAACGCACACCAACATCAGGATCAAAGCGTTTTACTGCTTTCATCAAACCAATGTTGCCTTCTTGGATAAGGTCCGCTTGCGGCAAACCATATCCAGAATAACCTTTCGCCACATGCACAACAAAGCGCAAGTGAGACATAATTAATTTCTTCGCAGCTTGTAGATCACCAGTTTCTTGCAAACGTTTAGCTAACTCATGCTCTTCCTCTGCCCCAAGCATCTCGATGCCTGTGACTGATTGCATGTATGCTTCTAAGCTGCTACTTCCTCTAGGGACAGTGAGTGACATAGATTGCGATTGAAAGGCCATTAAAGCTCCTACTAGTTACTGCGTTTTGAACACTTTTTTTACTTAAAAGATTTTAAGTAAGTGGTGAACTATCTATTATAAGACAAGATATGTCAACAGTGGTTCAACACCGAAATGCACATAAAATATGCGCTAAATGATAGTCGTCTGAAACATAAGAAAATGCAAGTGAACAAATGTTCATTTTTTCGATAGTCTTAATCTAGCATGCCTATACGACAGAATTATTAAGACGGTTCAATTGCACGAAGATGTTGCCTAACAGACAAATATGAACCCAACCACCCCAAGAACGAAGCTAGCAGTACTAGCTTAACTAACTCAGCCACACTCAAAGATTGGATCTGCAACTGACTACCATACAAACCCAATAGCTCAGCAAGTGCAGAATCGAGGTACCAAACCAGTAAATTGATAATAATCCACGCCAAAACGCCACCGATTACACCATACCAAATACCTGTATAAAGGAAGGGACGCTGGATAAACGCTTCTGTCGCACCGACAAGTTTCATCACTTCAATTTCAGTGCGGCGATTCATAATAGCCAGGCGAATCGTATTACCAATAACCAATACCACAGCCAAAACCAATAAGGCCGCTATGGCTAAAACAGTACGCTCTATTAATCTAACCATGGCTTGCAAACGCTCTAGCCATTCAATATCTAAGCGGCCAAAGCTCACTTCAGGCTCTTGCTCAAGCTTAGCCAGCAACTGCCTTGCCCCTTCTGGGCTAGAATGGCGCGCTAAAGGTGTGACCACCACCACGGCAGGTAACGGGTTTGAATCTAAATAAGATAATGCTTCGCCAAAACCAGATAAACGTTGAAACTCTTCTAGTGCTTGGTCTCGGTTAATATAATCAACCACATCCACTTCGGCATACACTTTTATACGGGAAATTAGGCTTTGAATGGACTGCTCACTTCGGCCTTCATTAATAAATAATGAAATTTCTGCAGCGTTATTCCACGATTGGGTAATATTCTCTGCATTTTTTACTAAGACTTGCAGCGCCGCAGGTAAGCTTAAACTGACCCCTAATACTGCCATGGTCATCACTGACGAAATAGGGTTTCGCCACAACTCACCAATACTCGCCATCGCTTGTTGAATATGACGAACGAAAAACATCACTAATCGACCAGTAAACGGTAGTTTGCTTGCGGTAATGCTCACCTTATTTGTCATTACGCCTGTCCCTGAGTATCTGTCGTGTAAATCTCATCACCACCTAGCATCTTGCCTTGGCGTAGGGTTAAGGTGCGATATTTCATCCGAGCAATTAAGCCCAAGTCATGGGTTGCGATAAGCACACTTGTTCCCGCATCATGAAAGGTCTCAAATAACCGCAAAATATCCATCGATAACTTAGGATCTAAGTTACCCGTTGGTTCATCGGCAAGTAATAAAGGCGGTTTATTAACAATCGCTCGGGCAATACCAACACGTTGTTGCTCACCGCCTGATAACATGACCGGTAGATGGCGCTCTTTACCGTATAAACCAACCATATCTAAAGCACCAGCAACTCGCTTTCGAATTTCACCATGGGAAAAGCCTTCAATAACAAGAGGCAAAGCCACGTTATCAAATACGCTTTTATCCATTAATAGGTGATGGTTTTGAAATATCATACCGATATTACGGCGAAGATATGGCACATGTTTTTTGCCTAACTTAGCAATATCATGGCCATTAATTGAGACTTTACCTGCACTAGCACGTTCGATCACAGTGATCAATTTGAGCAAGGTACTTTTACCAGCGCCAGAATGTCCGGTTAAAAACGCCATTTCACCTTGATGCAGGCGAAAATTGACTTCTGACAAGGCTTTTTGGCCACCTGGATAAATTTTACTGACTTGCTCAAAATGGATCATATATGACTATTCTGCCTTGTCTTGACTAAATAATGCTTCGATAAAATCGTTTGAATTAAAGGTACGTAAATCATCAATTTGCTCACCCACACCGATATGACGGATTGGGATAGTAAACTTATCAGCAATAGCAAAAATAACCCCGCCTTTTGCTGTACCGTCTAACTTACTGATGGTAATGCCTGTTACACCAACCGCTTCTTGGAATAATTGCGCTTGGCTAATGGCATTTTGTCCTGTACTTGCATCTAGCGTTAACATCACTTCATGCGGTGCATTAGGGTCTAATTTTTTCATGACACGAACAACTTTTTTCAGTTCTTCCATCAAGTGACCTTTGTTTTGTAAACGTCCTGCGGTATCTGCAATTAATACATCAACGTTTCGTGCTTTAGCCGCTTGCAATGCATCAAATAACACGGATGCGCTGTCTGCACCAGTATGTTGCGCAACAACCGGAATATCATTACGCTGACCCCATACTTGTAATTGCTCAACAGCTGCTGCACGGAAAGTATCGCCCGCAGCTAACATGACAGATTTGCCTTGTTTTTGATACTGTTTTGCCAATTTACCTATGGTGGTTGTCTTACCAACACCATTCACACCAACCATTAAAATAACATAAGGGCCGTCACTGTTTTCAGGTACAAGAGGGATAGCAACAGGATCGAGAATTTTTTGCATTTCATCACGCATCAGCTCATATAAAGCTTCAGCATCTTTTAACTGTTTACGTGATGCACTCTCTGTCAAACTATCAATTAGGCGAGTCGTGGTTTCAACGCCCACATCTGCAATCAGTAGTTGCTCTTCGAGTTCTTCAAATAACTCGTCATCAATTTTTTTCCCGCGGAAAATACCCATAAACCCGCTACCAATGTTTTCACTGGTGCGTAATAGGCCACGCTTTAGTCGTGCAAATAAGCCTTCTTTAGCAGGTTTTGCTTGCGGCTCATCAATGAGTTCAGCATCAGTTTGCTGCGCTTCTTCGGCTAAACGTTCTTCTTCAGCAATACGTGCCGCCTCTTGTTCGGCTGCTTCTTGCTCTGCTGCAAGTTGCTCCTCAGCTAAACGTTCTTGTTCAAGACGTTCTTGCTCAAGGCGCTCTTGTTGAAGGCGCTCTTGCTCAACGCGTTCGGCTTCTAGACGTGCTTGTTCCTGCTTGGCTTGCTCAAGGGCGGCTTGTTCACGTTCTTGTTGCTGACGCTGTTCTTCAGCAACACGAGCAGCTTCTTGTTCCGTAGCAAGTTGTTCCGCAGCTAAACGTTCTTGCTCAAGGCGCTCTTGTTGAAGGCGTTCTTGCTCAACGCGTTCGGCTTCTAGGCGCGCTTGTTCCTGCTTGGCTTGCTCAAGCTCTGCTTGCTCACGTTCTTGTTGCTGACGCTGTTCTTCAGCAATACGAGCAGCTTCTTGTTCCTCAGCAAGTTGTTCCGCAGCTAAACCTTCTTGTTCAAGACGTTCTTGCTCAAGGCGTTCTTGTTGAAGGCGTTCGGCTTCTAGACGCGCTTGTTCCTGCTTGGCTTGCTCATGTTCTTGTTGCAGACGCTGTTCTTCAGCAATGCGTGCTGCTTCCTGTTCTTGCGCTTGCTGATCAGCATGACTGGTATCAATTTGCTCTTGTGCGCTCTCGGTTGTTACTTTCTCTTGTTCTTTGGTTTTGTCTTTACGAAACCACGAAAAAAAACCTTTCTTTGCCATGTCTACTACCAGTGCTTATTGAGCTAAAAAATTCGGAAAAATAGTCTCGATAGCCCATTCATCATAATGTACAAAGGATTGCTCACCCTTACACTTCAGTTTGGTATAAAATATCGAGTATTCTAATTGGTTGCATAGTCTACCACTTTCTTTGTTCAGGCAAAATCACGAGGGCAAAATGTCCAAAAATAACTCGGCAAGCGGCCAAGTCAGAATCATTTCAGGGCAATGGCGTTCACGTAAGCTCCCTATTCATAACCTTGAAGGTTTACGTCCAACCACTGACAGAGTACGAGAAACCCTGTTTAACTGGCTTTCAAGTGATGTTCGTGGTGCACGAGTATTAGATTGCTTTGCAGGCAGCGGAGCATTAAGTCTTGAATCGCTTTCTCGTTACGCCAGTTATGCACGCATTTTTGAATTACAAACCAGCGCAGCCAAACAGCTAACTCAAAATTTGCAAACCTTACAGTGCGACAATGCTGACGTCATTAATGGCGACAGCTTGGCTATACTTGAAAAAGGACCAATGGATAAACAAGGCTTTGATATCGTGTTTGTCGACCCACCGTTTCGAAAAAACTTAGCGAACAAGACCATTGCTTTACTGGATGAAAAGCAATGGCTCAACGAGAATGCACAGATTTATGTCGAGACGGAATCTGAACTTGATGTCCTTGAGCTACCCAATACTTGGGTGGAGCTAAAACAGAAAAAGGCAGGTCAAGTGATCTACCGTTTATTCCAATATCAAATCGATTAAAGGTCAATAATGAAGTTTTTTATTACTGCAGGTAAAAGCTTTACCCTACTCACTTGGTTAGTGATGTTTTATAACCTGTTTATTCCTTTTGAAGGGCAAGTCAGTATTATTTTAAATATCTTGTTGCTGATTACAGTGATGATGCATTTCTTCCAGCTACTGATATTCCATACGATGTTTAGCAGCTTACTTAAACTTAAACTCATTGATTATATTAAGGTATATTTTTTCGGTGTCTTTGGGTTATTAGTCTACCGCCAAAAGGTATTAGACCTACCACCAGCAGAAAAATAATCATATTTCTGCTTTGATATAAGCCTCACAGTTGTGGGGCTTTTTTAATTGCCTACCTTGTCATTACCTACCTTGTCATTACCTACCTTGTTATTACCTACATTATGGCTCGCAACAAACTCTGCTACCCAGCTCAATTAATATGAGGATACAAACTTTGAGTGTCGGCGATATGGTAATTGGTATCGTTTTTTAACTGGTCATATTGTTAAATTCGTAATAACGGCCGGCCTTTTGATTTCCTTTTCTGTTTATTCGTTTCTTCTATTCTTAAGAGGTGATTCCAAATTTAAGCCATAAAAAAACCTCGCTATTGCGAGGTTTTTTTAATCGGTAGTCTCTCAGGTCATCACTCCTAATGAACTACCCTTGTATAGGTCTACTTACTTTTTAGGGTAAGGGTGAGCAACACCTTTATGACAATCTACACAAGTCTTTCTCTTATCGCCTTCTTGCTTGGCGTTGCGTTCATGCATTCTTTTAGCCATTTTCTTCATTGTTTCAGGCTGGTCTTCGTAGATGCGAGTATGACAATGTTGACAGTTAGCTGAGTCCGTTGCGCGGAAGTACTCAAGTGCTAAGTCAGCTTGTTCTTTACGGTTTTCATCTAACCAAGCTTGCGTGTTGAAGTCTTTGATAGTCACAAAACCATATAGATCTTTCGATACAATGATTTTCTTGATCAAGTAATCAACTGGACCGTGTGGAAGGTGACAATCTTGACACTGAACTGTCACACCAGCACTACCGCCGCCGTGAGCTGAAGCAAGGACTTCATCTTTCAGTGAATGGTTACTATGACAAGTCATACAGAATTCATCTGTACTGGTTGCATGTAAAGTTTGTTGAGTAGCGAAGTAGCCCACTACACCCATAACCACACCGACAATAATCAGTGCAATAATTGAATATTTTGCGCTAGGTTTAAAAAGTGCACGCCAGTTCATCACTCATCTCCAATATAGAATATTTAATTTATAATTTTTGAACTCTAAAATATAATTTTTAAATTCTAAAAATAATAATTATATTCTAGGTTGTTTTAACCTTAAAAAAATGATTTAAGGACATGTTTTAATTAATAAGTTGCCAAATTATGCTCAAAATGAGAGCCAGATCTAAATAACCACATAAATAGTGACTCAATACAACTTACTTAAACCTAATACAAGCTGAGCATATTCGCAAAGATTCTTTAACTTGATACAATACTCCTCATATCAAACACGCCATATTAACGCATTGAACTATCTTGGTTTTAATGGGTCTAGATGAGAAGTTAAGCTTTTTATGACACTTTGATTGCTGGCAAGTTGTTAACAAGCTATATTTGGCACTTGTATCATTGCTTGCCTCAAATGTTCATCACTTATTTGTTTGTTGGCACCGATTGGAGAACCATGAAGCTTTCATTATCGCATCACATCATGACTTTCCTCGCTTTGTTCGCTTTACTCGGACAAGGTTTGGTGACTAATGGCTATGCGATGGTTATGCCGAGCATGACACATGACGCTTACGAACTCGCCTCTAATACAAATGTTAAGCACCACATGGGCAGTGCAATGGCATCTTCAGCAGATGAAGAAGATCATTCATGTTGTGACACCATGCCTGAAATGGTGCAAATGGCATCAAGTGCCTGTTGTGATTCAGTGTCTGGATGCAGCATCGACTGTGGACATTGCTTAACAATCTCAATGACCGGTCACTTGCAAAGCCTGGATATCACCTTAGCGACACCCATTAATATCAAAGCAGAAGCCACAGCTCTGCCGCATTTCTTTTTCCATCAAACTTTACCCGCATTCAAACCTCCCATCGTATAACAACCTTTGCTATATCAGCCGCTTTACTTGTGCCAAAGCATAGGTACAGAAGGCATGAGCACAACGGTAGGTATACACTGAGATACATCACAGAGTAATACCGCTTGTTCATACTGAAAGTCAGCTGTTATAGCCACAGCCAATTTCAATGCTTTACTGACAAGATATTTAGGCGAATTTGAGCGTCACAGCGACGCATATAAGCGCCATTTGAGGTTTTTATGAAACACATAAACTGTATATTGATTGCGATTTCTGTTGGGTTCTCGCTTGTTTCGATGCCATCTCAGGCACAACAGCATAGTCAAATACATCAAGCGACTGAGCAGAGTTATGTTTGCCCAATGCACCCAGAAGAAACCAGCCATGAAAAAGGCCGTTGCCCTCAGTGCAACATGTTTTTAGTTCACCAGTCGACAAAACAAGTATCCGGCTCCCATGCTGCCAAAGATATCGCTCAAGAAGAGACTAAAAATACCTCTACTTATGTTTGCCCAATGCATCCAGAAGAAACCAGCCACGAAAAAGGCCGCTGCCCTCAGTGCAATATGTTTTTAGTGAAAGAAGAAGAGGAGGAATTTTCCGCAGATGAACATGCCGGACATGCCCATGCAATGGCGTCCAGTGTCGTCGATACTTCTACCCAAACGCAAGCAGACAATATCCTAAGCCAACCTAAACCCACGCTAACACCTGCTAACAAGCAAGCACAGACGAGTCATATTAAATACGTTTGCCCTATGCACCCTCACGTGGTTTCAGATGAACCTGGCAGCTGTCCTATTTGTGGTATGGATTTAGAAAAAGTCACCATGGGCGATGCAAGTTCTAGTGAGATACTTGTCGGCGTATCAGGCGGTATGCAACAAGCTTTAGGTATGCGCAGTGAACAAGTTACAAGCGGAACCTTATGGAAATTAGTACGTACAATCGGAACCGTTGAATACAATGAAAACCGAATTGGTCACGCCCATACTCGTGTTGATGGCTGGCTGGAAACGTTAATGGTCCACAATGTCGGCCAGAAAGTAAAAAAAGGTCAACTGCTTTATGAGCTCTATTCGCCAGAGTTGATTACTGCACAAGATGATTATATGCAAGCCATTGATTACCTTAAACAAGATAAAGCACGCGGCGCAAGCTTACTGCGCAAAGCGCGCATGCGTCTAGAGCTATTAGGAGTGAGTGATAGCACCATCAAACAACTTGAACGCACAGGTGAAACCATTTACCGCGTACCTTACTACGCTGACCAAGATGGGTTTGTCAGCAAACTGTCGGTAAGGCACGGCATGTTTGTTGAACCTGGCACAACATTATTTGAAATCGTTGATTTAAAAAGTGTTTGGGTGATTGCTGATGTATTTGAAAACGAGCAAAGCTGGCTTGAGATTGGACGCCCCGTTGAAGTGTCTTCTGCGGCTCAAGGGATTTTCGATTTAGAATCGACCATTGACTACATATACCCAGAGCTGGATCCCGTCTCAAAAGCAATGCGTGTGCGTATCAAGCTGGATAACCCAGGTAAGCAATTAAAACCCGGCACTCTGGTCGATGTAAAATTGTTTGGTGGGCCAAAACGTAATGTGCTTTCAATTCCAACTGAAGCGCTCATTCTTACTGGACGAGAAAATCGCGTTGTTGTTCAGCGTGACAATAACAGCTTTGCCTCAGTTCCCGTAAAAGTTGGCATGATTGCTCAAGGTAAAGCCGAGATTATTGATGGTTTAGATGAAGGTGAAAAAGTCATTGTTTCTGGTCAATTCTTGTTAGATTCCGAAGCCAGCATTCAAGGCAGTTTACAACGTCTAAGTGGCAGTAATGCAGACAACACCACTGACACATCAGATGCGCATGCGCATCATTAATCGGAGACTGTCATGTTAGCAAAAATAATCAGTACTTCGATTAAGCAGCGAGCAATGGTGTTACTACTGACCCTTGTTGTTGCATTAGTTGGCTATCAAGCGATGCGAACAACACCGCTGGATGCTTTGCCTGACTTGTCTGACGTACAAGTGATTGTTAAAACATCGTATCCTGGGCAAGCACCACAGCTTGTGGAAGATCAAATTACCTACCCGTTATCAACAGCCATGCTTGCTGTACCTGGCGCAAAAACGGTGCGTGGTTTTTCCATGTTTGGCGACTCGTATGTCTACATCATCTTCGAAGATGGCACCGATATTTATTGGGCTCGTTCAAGAGTATTGGAATACCTTTCGCAAACCCAAACCCAGCTACCTGATAATGTCACCCCAACATTAGGGCCTGATGCCTCTGGGGTTGGTTGGGTATTTCAGTACGCGTTAGTTGACCGCAAAGGCCAGCATGATTTAGCCCAACTTCGTTCACTGCAAGACTGGTTTTTAAAGCTTGAATTACAAAGTGTGGCTGGCGTTTCAGAAGTCGCAACGATTGGCGGTATGGAGCAGTCTTATCAAATCATTGTCGATCCGCATAAGCTGGCCTTATATCAAATTGATTTGATGACGGTTAAAAATGCGCTCGATAACTCCAACAGTTCTACCGGCGGGTCAGTCATCGAAATGGCTGAAGCCGAATACATGATTACCTCAAC
This sequence comes from Shewanella sp. 10N.286.52.A9, assembly GCF_041468985.1. Classification (NCBI taxonomy): domain Bacteria; kingdom Pseudomonadati; phylum Pseudomonadota; class Gammaproteobacteria; order Alteromonadales; family Shewanellaceae; genus Shewanella; species Shewanella sp. 10N.286.52.A9. The sequence continues at coordinate 194,815 of NZ_JBFRJQ010000001.1, forward strand.
CGGTTATCGCCAAACCTTGGCTGATTTTAACGAAATTCCATTAGGCATTGTTTCTGATTCAGGTATTCCTGTATTGATGAAAGATGTCGCCCAACTGCGCACAGGCCCAAGCGCAAGACGTGGTATCGCAGAATTAGACGGTGAAGGTGAAGTGGTCGGTGGCATTGTTGTCATGCGCTACGGCGAAAACGCTTTATCCACTATCAACAATGTTAAGCAAAAGCTGACAGAAATCGAAAACGGCTTACCCGATGGGGTGGAGTTAGTCATCACTTATGACCGTTCACAGCTCATCCTTAATTCAGTGGATAACCTTAAAAACAAAGTCTTAGAAGAGATGTTGGTTGTTGGCATCATTTGTCTGATTTTCTTACTTCATGCTCGCTCAACATTGGTAGCGATTATTTCACTGCCTATCTCAATTTTAATCAGCTTTATTGCGATGAACTTGATTGGCGTTAATGCCAATATCATGAGTTTAGGCGGCATTGCCATTGCCATTGGAGCGGTAGTGGATGCAGCCATTGTCATGGTGGAAAATACCCACAAACATCTTGAACATTACCGACAGCAACATCAAGGCCAAGCGCCCACAGGAGAAGCGCATTGGGAGCTGGTACGCAAAGCCTCTATCGAAGTCGGTCCGGCGCTTTTCTTTAGTCTGTTGATTATCACCTTAAGCTTTATTCCAGTGTTTGCTCTTGAAGCTCAAGAAGGACGTTTATTTCATCCGTTAGCGTTCACTAAAACATTTGCGATGGCAGCCAGTGCTTTGCTGGCTATCACCCTTATCCCTGTATTAATGGGATATTTTGTTCGAGGCAAGATCCCTGACGAGAAAAAGAACCCACTCAGCCGCTTGCTCATTGCAATGTATGAGCCCTTACTCAGATTGGTATTACGCTTTCCCAAGTTCACCATTTTATTAGCGATAATCGCCCTAGGTAGCGCGGTTTATCCTATGACGAAAATGGGCAGTGAGTTCATGCCTGAACTCGAAGAAGGCGACTTGCTTTATATGCCCACAACCTTACCTGGTGTTAGCGCTGGTAAAGCCGCTGAAATTTTGCAGCAAACAGACCGATTAATTAAGACTGTACCTGAAGTTAAGCGGGTGTTTGGTAAAGTCGGACGCGCCATGACCGCAACAGATCCCGCACCGTTAACCATGCTAGAAACCACAATCATGTTAGCGCCTCGTGATACATGGCGTGAAGGTATGACACTTGAAGGGATCATTGCAGAGTTGCAGCAAACAGTCAGAATCCCCGGTATGACCAACGCATGGGTTCAACCCATTAAAACCCGTATTGATATGCTCTCCACGGGGGTGCGTACCCCCGTTGGCATCAAGATTTCAGGCGCCAATATTGATGAGTTACAGCGTATTGGTACTGAGATTGAAGCTGTCGTCAGTTCACTACCTGGCACTAAGTCAGCTTTTGCCCAACGAACCAGCGGCGGACGTTATATTGATATTGAGCCAAATCTTAAAAACGCTGCTCGATATGGTATGACATTGAAAGACATACAAGATGTAGTACAAATGGCCATTGGCGGTATGCAAGTCGGGCAATCGATTCAAGGGCAAGAGCGTTATCCCATTAATATTCGATACCCAAGAGAGTTGCGTGACAGCATAGAAAAACTTACCGCATTACCTGTCCTGACAAAAACAGGGAAATATTTGCCATTAGGCAATTTAGCCAGCATTACGATTAGCGATGGGGCTCCCATGTTGGCCAGCGAAAACGGCAGGTTAATCAGTTGGGTATTTGTCGATTTAGACAATATATCTATCGGTGAGTATATCGAGACAGCTCGAGCAGCATTAGATGAGCAGATCCAATTACCAGCAAGATATAGCTATACCTTCGCTGGGCAATATGAGTATATGCAGCGAGTCGAAGCCAAAATGGAGTTAGTCATTCCTTTAATGATTGCGGTGATATTTATGCTGCTAATGATGACGTTTGGTTCATTCACTCAAGCTTCAGTGATTATGCTGAGTTTGCCATTTTCATTAGTAGGAAGTGCTTGGCTATTGTATTTACTGGACTTCAATTTCTCGGTTGCAGTCTCTGTCGGCATGATTGCGCTGGCTGGCGTGGCTGCTGAATTTGGGGTCGTCATGCAAGTCTATTTAAATAACAGTATTAAAGATAGAAAAAGCCAAGGCCAATACCAACAACGCAGCGACTTAACCGAAGCATTAATTCATGGAGCGGTGATGCGAATTCGTCCGAAAGCGATGACGGTTGCGACCATTTTCTTCGGCTTGCTACCAATCATGTGGGGCAGTGGTACAGGTAATGAGGTGATGCAAAAAATTGCCGCCCCTATGGTCGGTGGCATGGTCACTGCGCCGTTATTATCCTTGTTTGTTATACCTGCTATTTACTTGTTGATTTACGGAAGAAAGCTTCCAAAAACAATCAACTAAACTTAGTTAACACCTAGTAATAACACATTAAAAAAGGCGCAAATAGCGCCTTTTTTTGTAAAAATAATCACATTATTTAAGAATCATCGTGTTCTATTTGCTGTTTGATACGAGCAAGCCGAAACATACTGACTAAACCCCATAACATGATACTCGCACCGACGGCCATCATAACGTAAAGCACATTGGGGTTATCTAACATTGGCAAAGCCTCAAGCCTGTAGCCAACAACTATCCCATATAGACCTATCGCTAATAGCAATGTCCCAGGTAAATCAATTATTGCCACCAGCATCATTTTCTTTTGAATTTCAGCGAGTTTGTGTTCTTTCGTTTGCTGCATGCTGCTTCCTTGAGCTCTGTTGATTTCCGTGAAGGCTTTGCTAAACCATCAGCAAAGCATCATTAAGCTATCAAACCAAAAGCCTAAGTTAAAGCAGATTATCCATTAGCAACAGGTAAGCTTAATTTGATAATAGAAAACGTCCCACCTTGAGGGTCATCTATCACTGCAAAGCGGCCAACATCTGGAATATCAGTAGGAGGCACGCAAACTTTACCGCCCAATTCCTCTGCCTTTTGCGCCATCATGTCGCAATCATCGACACTAAAATACAACATCCAATGCGATGGCATATCACCAAACTCTTCGGTCATCTCCATCATGCCGCCAACAGCTTGCTTAGCAACAAGCCACTGCACATATTCAGCAACACCCACCTCTGACATATCCACTGACTCAGTATCAAAACCCAAAACCTGACAATAAAAATTCTTCGACACGCCAACATTGCGGCACATGTACTCGACCCAACATAAGGTGTTTGGCTCAAAAGTCCGCTTGATACCTATATGTTCTATCGCCTGCCAAATTGAAAAACGAGCACCTTCAGGGTCGCGACAGACGGCCATTTTTCCAGAATCACCCACAGTATGTGGCCCTGCGATAATTTCTCCACCAGCATGCTGAATAGCTTTAACGGTTTCAGCGACATCATCAACCGCAAAGTACAACTCCCAATGCGTGGGAAGGCTGGCCATTTCTTTGGGCATTTGATACATAGCGGCAATATCATCTCCGTCTATTTGTAGCATAGTGTAATGCCCTTCTGGCATAGGCATATCATCAGGATGCCATTGAAATAACGCTTGATAAAATCCTTTTGCGGAATACCAATCATGAGTGGCCAGTTCCACCCAGCAAGGCTGACCTTGCATGTAGTGAGTCACATTCATAAACCTATCCTTGAAATGTATATTTGCTCAGTGCGATTAACGGCAAAGTTATCTGATATTCACTATCAAGACTAAAACTGACACTGCAAATATTTTGGAAATCATGTCTATAGTTAAGACCGTTTTAGTTAGCCTGTCGAGGGAATAATCAGTTTAATTTGCACCATAAAAAAACGCCCTCTTGCGAGAGCGTTTTTAACGCGATATACCATTCAAACTTTGGTTGTATAAGCTGAGGTTATATTGACCAGATGTAGTATATTTGCGACTTCATTCTGATAATAATTCCACGTATCACATCTAAAAATGCGAGGAACTCAACAGGTTTAGCCGCCGATACCCATGCTAAGCCAACAGAGCCTACTGGAATATCAAAGCCTTCAGCCTCATGTAACTTTAAGCGCACAAAGTGATGCTTGTTATTAATGTTCTGCCCCGTTGTTTGTCTAACATTGTCATCTCGAGCCAACAAACTACCTTGAGCTTCACCTGTTGCTTCAATAATCCCTTCAACTTCTGCATTGAAAATTTTGCTAGGATATACTGCTGAAGCAAACTCTGCCATTTGGCCAACTTTCACATTACGAATCGCTTGATGATTCACCCGCATAAGCACGTACTTTTCATCGGTATACATTTGGATACGAGGTGCAACCCCCACATACTGCCCTTCACGCATGATGAAGTTCGTTAAATAACCATCTGCAGGTGCAAAAACCTTGGTATTGTCCAAGTTCCATTGCGCCTGAGCCACATTTTCAAGTTCACTGTCTAAATCAGACTGACGGCTTTCTACTGTTAAGTGCGCTTTTTGAATATCTAACTTTGCTTTTTGTACTTGGGTATTCGATTTGGCAATTTGTGTCACATACGAATCCACTTTCGCTTGCGCTAAATCGACAGCCGTTTGTTGCTCATCCAGCTGACTTTCAGTAATGGTGTCAGCCACTTTACTGTTTTGTTCAACATAACGATTCATGGTGGTTTGCTTCCACACCAAGTCTTTTTTACTCGCATGCAGTTGGTTTTGATTAATCGCAACATCAGACTGCGCAGCGTGTAACACTTTTTCAGCGATACCTATATCTTCTTTAGCAAGTGACAATGCAACCTTAGCTGTTTGTTGCTGCACTTTAGCCTTATTCAGCGCTATTTGATAAGGCTCATCATCTATCTCGTAGATTAATTGTCCTGCTGTTACTCTTTGGTTAGGTTCGACATAGATACCTTTTACATTACCTTTAATTTGTGTCGAAGCTGGACGCAATTGAATATGCGGAGATTGCACAACAGAGCCACCTGTAATATCCATAGGCGCATAGTTTAATAGTCCTACCCATACAAACAGTAACCAGCCAGCACCGCCTAAGTATGAAAAAGCTTTTGTGCCTTTGTTCCAAGGCATGCCTACCAAGCGTAAAATATAGATAAACAACGCCCAAACTGCTAAACCTTCAATCATGAGCTAATCTCCTCTTTTGCTGGAGTGGCGGTAACAGGCTCTTCCCGTTCATTCTCTCGCCAAATATCTCTGATCCTTCTTAATGCTTTACCACTATCAATAAACGCGACCATGACTGCTAACACCCAAACCCAATGCCAGATAAACCCTATCCATGTGAGCGCAGTAATCAGTCCTATTTGTTGATGTTTTTCTTTGTGAGCTTTATGAATCGGCAACTCGTGAACTTTCCAAAAACCGAATCCTGCGGCAGCGACAGCCCCGACCAATACAACTAAAGCCACACCATGAAGTGCAACATCAACTCCAGAATCGACGAATGGCATACTGAATAAACTCATAGTGATTGCACCTCTTGTTAACTTAGATGCTGCGTAGTGTGCACCCAAACGACAAAACCACAACACAAAGTAACCATACGTATCAATTATCAATGTTTTTTGATATATATAGTTACTTAAATATCATCTACCGAACCCAAGCACTTAACGAGAAATTGACATGGCGTTTGAAGTTTCATTTATTCGAGTTTGCTGTATTTTACCCGTGCTAAAAGGGGTTGAAGCTCACTATGGCATCACTGCAAAGGATCTATCGATCCCTCAAAGCTTGTTGAATGAGCCCATGACATTAATCCCTTACTCGGAAGTATCAATGTGGCTGAGTAAGATTGAGCAATTATCGAATGTTCAAGATTATATGTTGACGCTCCAACACTACTTAACCGTCAACCAATTTAATATGCCTAACAACTGGTTCTTGGCGACTCCAGACTTGGCAATTACCTTTCGGCGCATTAACTATGCCATGGCTTGTTTTCATTCAGGTGCAAGTTACTACGGTGCTCAGTCGAATAAGATTATTAAATGGTGCTATCGCAATAACTATGTCAGCGGCAAAGCCAAATCCCATGACTCGCTCCGCATAGCCTTAACACTGCTAAATACCTGCAAGCACTTTTTAGGCAAAGACTTCACCCCGATTAAAGTGATGCTCAGCGGCCCCGCCATTAACCAACAGGAGAGCGAAGCGATATTTGGAACCAAAGTGACCTGGAATGCGCCGCAAACCGAGATATGGCTTGATGTCGACTCCTTGATTAGCTCTGAACAACACTTTTTGGCTTCGCTATCCACCTCCCAACATATTCAGCGCAATAACAAAAGTAGTATTAGCCTCAATCAACTCGACTCATATTTAAATATGCCTCAACCCCATGACACGCCTAAAGTGCTTTATGAGCTGGTGAATTACATACGTTTTTATGGTTTACCCACATTAGATTCCCTTTCGGAATTATGTGGTTTTTCGAAACAACAATTACAGCGACGATTGCAGCGTAATGGCTTTAGTTTTACAGAGTTAATGCGCTATATCTTAGGAAATTTAGCAGTGAAATATATGCTTGAAGGCAAAGAGGTTAAAGAGATTTCGCAGCTACTTGGCTATGCCAGTGTACGCAGCTTCAGTAAAAGTTTTAGGCGATTACATCATCAATCACCGACTCAGTACGTTGAAAAATTGCATCAAAAAAGCCCTCAATAGAGGGCTTTTTTAGATTATCAATATTGCGTATAGCTTATCGATAAACAGGTAATAAATCAGCCATTGCCAATAAGTGACAAGCTGCTGTTAGCACACCAAAAAGAATCACTACAACCACTAACGGTGTACCACCAGGAACTCTAAAGCTATTCTCATCAGGGAACATTTTACGTGACTTATACGCCATCATCGCTGGCACAATAGCAGCCCAAATTGTCGCGGCAAGAGCGGCAAAACCGATAGCGATTAAAAAACCATCTGGGAATAATAAGCCTAAGATGGTTGGCGGTATAAAGGTCACTGCAGCGGTCTTGATTCGGCCATTAGCCGACTCATCAAAATCAAATAAGTCTGCTAAATAATCAAACAAACCTAAGGTCACCCCTAAGAAAGATGACGCAACGGCCAAATTAGCAAACAGAGTTAACATGGTATTTAGCCAAGCACTGGACATCACATCTGACAATGCCGCAACCAATACGCCCATATTCCCACCTTGAGCGATAATATCGCTAAAATGACTACGAGGAATATTGCCCATGGTGGCAATTAACCAGCACGTATAAATCACTAACGCGATAAAGGTACCGATACAAATCGCCTTGATAATCACATTAGGCTGCTTGCCATAATACTTGACTAAGCTTGGCACATTGCCGTGATAACCAAAGCTTGTCAGACCAAAAGGAATGGCAGCTAAAATATATGGAGCAAAACTCGCCTGTCCGTCAGGGACTAACAAGTTCACGGTTTCCACATCAATCAGCAAATTACCGACGGCTAAAAAGAAAGTAATGATCATCCCGCCAAGCATTACTGTCGTAATACGGTCGACCACTTTAGTGCTAATCATCACAATCGCAGCAAGCACAAGGGCAAAAACTAAGCCTGCAATACTTTGTGGTAAATGAATGCCCATACCTGACAAGGTGTGGTTCACAATAGAGCCACCACCACTGATATAAGCATAAGTCAGAATATATAATACGAAGGTAATAGAAAGCCCATTAACTATCCGCCAGAATTGGCCTAATGTCACTTTGGTTAACGTGTCGAAACTGTCGCCAGGTTTAAAATGCAAGTTGGTTTCAAGTAGCATTAAGCCTGACACCAACATACAAAACCAAATACCGATTAGCATGGCAATGGAATAGCCAAACCACATACCAGCACTGACAACAGGAAGGGAAAACATACCGGCACCGACTGTGGTACCGGCAATAATCATAGCACCGCCTAATAATGATTTATTGTGCGGTTGTGATTGTGTTGAACTCATAAAGTTAGTGGTTACCCATGTTCCATAGTGACGCTATCTACTATGGTTTTACGAACAGATAAACGCAACATACCATTGGCATGGTCGCGAATTCGGATGACAGCAAACTGATTGTCATTACCCGACAAGTGCCCTAATTCTTTTAATTTTACACTCAAATTATTGTAGAGTTTTTTATCATAAAACTCTGGCGCAGTAATTCCGTGTAAAGCACCTAAACGCTGAGCTAATAAGTGGCTCGCGCTTTCTAGATCTGAACGTTCAATATCCGGTTTATAAGCCAATAAATTAAAGATAATCGCGTAACGTTGTAATGTCTCACTGACAGTTTCAGACAATAACATTAACTGGGTAATATTACTTTGATTGAGTTCAAACTCGTCTGTACCCGAAATAAGCTGTTGCTCAACAAATAAGTTTAATACGCTATCGATGTAAGCGGGTAAGTCTTCAATCCCCATAAACAACTCAGCTTTGAGTAGCGGGTAGAAGTCATTAACGATTTCATGAATTTTTTGACGATTAAACTCTTCGTATTGCACCAAGCAACTCGCTATTAACGAAGGAACTGCCATTAAATGGATGATGTTATTACGGTAGTAGCTCATCGCAATTGCTGAAGACTCTTCAATCGCAATAATTTCACCAATTTGATCAGTGTGCGAAGTAAACTTTTTCAGTGATAGACATTGATCAACTAATTCACTAGCACTGCCTTGAGCTACTGAGGTGTAATCAGTGTAAGGCACTTCTTTCATCAATTTAAGATATAAATCTAGCTGACGTTCCAGCTCTGTGCGCTCTAATGCATTTTGTTCAGCGGCTAATAACACCATACTGGTTAACGTAACAGAGCTCGCAGCTGCTGCACTGTTAATGTTTGTCATCACTTTATTGGCTAATTGATTAACCGCAGGCGTTAACCATGTTGGTTTTTGCTCAGGATCTTTAGCCACTTCTTCACGCCAATCTGGCGACTGCTGATTTAAGAACTGCTGCACGTTAATTGGCTCACCAAAGTTAACGTAACCTTGTCCAAAGTTACCCAACTTACGCAATGCACCAAACACTTGCCATACAGATTCTTTTTGCTTTTTCTTACCACTTAATTCTTTATGATAAGTCGACACTTCCATGACATGATCGTAGCCAAGATACACTGGCACTAAGGTCACAGGACGCTCGATACCACGCAATACGCTGTTTACCGTCATCGCTAGCATGCCCGTTTTAGGAGCAAGTAGACGACCAGTACGTGAACGACCACCCTCAGTGAAATACTCAACTGAATAGCCTTTAGCAAATAGTTGATCTAAATACTCTCTGAATACTGCGGTATAAAGCTTATTACCGTTAAAACTACGACGGATAAAGAAGGCACCACCACGGCGGAACATTGGACCTGCCGGCCAAAAGTTAAGATTAATCCCTGCCGCAATATGCGGTGGAACCATGCCTTGATAATAAAGAATATATGACAGTAATAAGTAATCCATATGGCTTCGATGACACGGCACATAAACGATTTCATGACCATCATGATGCAGTTTACGAACTTGCTCCGCACTCTTGATGCTAATACCACTGTATAACTTGTTCCAAAGCCAAGTTAAGAAACGCTCAGCAATACGAATCAAGTTATCCGAATAGTCTGCTGCGATTTCATCAAGGTACTCAATGGCTTTTTCACGTGCCTTTTCTTCGGGAATTTTTTTGTTAACGGCTTCTTCTTGAATGGCACGCTTGATGGATTCTGACTTTAACAGCGAATTGAACATCGCTTGACGATTAGGAAGCTGAGGCCCCGTCATCACTTTACGTTGACGGCGAAAATGCACACGAGCCACACGGATAAGCTTATGCGCAATACTGACATCTGTGCCGTGTTCATCAGCCATATAACGCAGCGACATGGCATTAGAAAATTGAATGAAATTATGGCGACCTAAAAATAGAATCATTAACCATTTACGTAACCATGTTGGGTTTTCACGCTCAAAAACCGCAGCGGTCATGGTGTCATCTTCTTTACCTGGGATACGACCCCAATATAGGCTTACAGGCACAAGCTGGATGTCGAGTTCTTTGTTCTTTTGGTGTAATTCGAGCAACTTAGTAAAGTTTGCTACAAATTTATCGCTACTATGGCGCTTACCAAACAAGGGTTTACGCCCTTCCACACACACAATTCTAGGGGTATTGAAACCATCAACATCTAACCGTTCATACGGACTTGGCAAGTTATATTTAGCTGTCATTTCATGTAAGGCAGCAATATCACTCAGCGACTCCGTTTTCATCACATAGACCACTGGTTTGTCAGGATCTAAGTTAAGGTCAGCGAACGGATCCTCAGGCACAACAACACTGTGTACCATTAATTTCTGAATCCAACGTAATGATTTAGCAATGATAGAATCTGGTTTTAACATGGGTCTTCGCATTATCAACAACGATTTATTGCGCATAGGATACCAGAATATCATTCAGTTACACTAACCTCGGTAAATCTAGTTAACATTTAAGTAGCAAGTTTTGTTGGTTCTAACATCAAGTATCAATCACTTAGTAAGTAGCAAAACATTTAGGTACAGTACTGTATAAATAGACGGTATCCAGTACTTTTTGGCTTATTCACTTGAGTCATCAATAATAAAACACACTAATTTACCGACGCCCCACAAAAACAATAAATCACTGATTTAATTAGCTTTAAATAACTAAAAACTTCGATAAAAATTCATATCTATTGCTTTATCAGCAAAAAATGTTGGTTAATACTTGCGCGACCAAAGATACTGTATATAATGACAGTCACTGTATAAAAAAACAGGAATCAACATGAGACCTTTAACGCCACGACAAGCTGAAATTCTAGAATTAATTAAATGCAATATTGCCGAGACAGGTATGCCACCAACTCGTGCAGAAATTGCCACTAGATTAGGCTTTAAAAGTGCTAATGCTGCAGAAGAACATTTAAAAGCACTCGCTAAAAAAGGTTGCATTGAAATTATTCCAGGTACCTCTCGCGGTATCCGTATGGTCCAAGAAGAAGAGGAAGTCGAAGAAGGCTTACCACTGATTGGTCAGGTTGCGGCTGGTGAACCAATTTTGGCGTTAGAACATGTTGAACAATACTTTCAAGTTGATCCTGAAATGTTTAAACCCAATGCTAATTTCTTACTACGTGTTCGTGGCGACAGTATGAAGGATATTGGCATTATTGAAGGTGACTTATTAGCGGTTCACAAAATGCAGCAAGCTAAAAATGGTCAAGTCGTTGTTGCCCGTGTTGATGATGATGTCACCGTGAAGCGTTTTGAAAAGAAAGGCAACGTTGTTTATCTGCATGCAGAAAACGAGCAGTACTCGCCGATAAAAGTCGATTTAACATGCCAAAGCCTTACGATTGAAGGGCTCGCTGTTGGCGTTATCCGTAATGGAGGTTGGTTATGAACACATTAATAGGTAATGCACCACGTCACCCAGGTTTATGGATGGACATGGCATCAGCAGCTGCGCCAGTAAAGCAAGGTATCGAAACCAAACAAACAGCTAACCAAGGGTTAACTGAATTAACTCAGCTATGCGGCCAGTTAGCCGTATTAAGTCAACAAGGGCGATGGATTGTACTGATTAATCCGCCTCACATTGGTTACAAACAAATTCTAGCGAACGCCAATGTCAGAATGGACCGTGTATTACTGGTTCACACTAAAGATGAAGTCGAAACACTGTGGGCAATGGAAAAAGCACTCACAAGTGGTACATCCAGCGCAGTGATTACATGGACAACCCCATTAGATGCTCGTGATAATCGTCGCATTCAATTAGTCGCTAAAAGCGCCTTAGCGCAAGGTGTCATTATTGAAGATGTAAATACTCACTTACGTGTTGACCAATTAAACGCCAGTAATCCTGTGGCTGCAACCCAATTGAATTTATCTGCATTTCACTAAAGTCTATTTGCTAAAAAAGCCCTTCATTTCGGTGACGGGCTTTTTTTTGCGCCTTTTTTCAGCAAATTAGATGATAAAGTGATCTTGATCAATATTTAATCTCCAAGTAATGTAGTTAACAAGGGAGTAACATTTATTGACCTCTCTTAGTGGTAAAAATGAACATAAGTGATAAAACGCTGTAAAGATTGTGCTGGTACCATGCGGTATAGAAAGCCTTGAATAAAAAGCGTCAATTTAAGAATTGAAAAGTTCAGTATTAGGTACAAGTGTGGCCACCAAAACCCAATAGAATAATCGAGTATTAATACTCACTGCCACCGTGTACTTTGAAGTGATCAAACTTTTTCGGGAATAGAAAAGTTTGCATAGAGCAGAGTATTACTGTGTGACTTTTCCTTGTTGTTATTGCAAATCGCAATTGGCAGAGGAGTAGTCTTGTGAAGCGATTGTTGTATGGATTAATGGTGCTGTTTTTTGCAGTGCCACTTGCAGCGGCTGATATGCCGCTTAACATGACCCAAGGGGTAACAGAGATCAGTGGTAAGGTTTACGACCTCCATATGATCATTCTTTATATCTGTTGTGCTATTGGTGTTGTGGTATTTGGAATCATGATTTACTCCATGATTTATCATAGAAAATCAAAGGGTGCAGTACCTGCTGATTTCCATGATAGTACCAAAGTGGAAATAGCATGGACTGTCGTGCCGTTTCTTATCCTCATTGGTATGGCAATTCCTGCCACAAAAACCCTCATTGCTATGGAAGACCCAAGTGATGCGGAGTTAACTATCAAAGTAACCGGCTCTCAATGGAAATGGCATTACAGCTATTTTAATGAAGACGTCGAGTTTTACAGTTTACTTTCCACCCCTGCCGATCAAATTACTGGGACAGAAACGAAAACTGAAACTTACCTACTAGAAGTCGATAAGCCCCTCGTTCTGCCAATCAATCGTAAAGTACGCTTTTTAATGACTTCAGATGATGTGATTCACTCTTGGTGGGTTCCTGCATTTGCGGTGAAAAAAGATGCTAACCCAGGTTTTATTAATGAAGCTTGGACCAAGATTGATAAGGTTGGTACCTACCGAGGTCAATGTGCTGAGTTGTGTGGTAAAGACCACGGATTCATGCCGGTGGTAGTTGAAGCCGTTTCTGAAGCAGACTTTGAGCAATGGCTAAAAGATCAAAAACAACTAACTGCTGATGCAAAAGCCGCGGCCGAAGCGTCACTGTCGCAAACCCTGACCTTTGATGAGTTGATGGCTCAAGGTGAACAAGTTTACATGGGCCGATGTGCCGCTTGTCACCAACCAAATGGTGCAGGACTACCTGGTGTATTCCCGTCTCTTATCGGCAGCCCAATCATTAAAGGGTCAGTTGCTGGCCACATTGATATTGTCGTCAACGGCCAGCCTGGTACTGCCATGCAAGCCTTCGCGAAACAGCTTACTGCAACAGAAATTGCAGCTGTTGTGACCTACGAGCGAAACGCTTGGGGTAATGATTCTGGTGATGTGGTTCAAGCTGCAGATGTGAACTCTGGTGGGGCACCTAGCGATGCAAGTGATAAGCCAACGCCTGTCACTTTGCCTGCTGAGTTACCAGCGACACAACCTGAGGTAGAACAAGTGGTTGCTGACGTCGTTGAAGAAGCAACGCCTGACGTTGTTATGGATGACTTATCTATGGATGAGCTGATGGCAATGGGTGAGCAAGTTTACCTCAGCAGCTGTGCTGCATGTCACCAAGCCGCTGGTACAGGTTTACCTGGCGCATTCCCTGCGTTAGTGGGCAGTCCGTTAGTCATGGGGCCTGTTGAAGGACACCTTGAAGTGGTTATCAATGGCCAACCGGGTACAGCAATGCAAGGATTTAGCTCCATACTCTCACCTCAGCAACTCGCAGCTGTTGTGACGTATGAGCGAAATGCTTGGGGAAATAATACTGGTGATGCTGTTCAAGCCACCGATGTTGTTGGTCATGGAAAGTAAGGGATACAGATGAGCACAATTACACAAGATACTACCCCAGCTCATGATGAACATTCTCATGACGGCCATGATGATCACCATCATGGCGCGCCAAAAGGCATCATGCGCTGGATATTAACCACTAACCATAAAGACATTGGTTCTATGTATTTATGGTTCAGTTTTATTATGTTCCTCACTGGTGGTGCGATGGCAATGGTCATTCGTGCAGAGCTATTTCAGCCAGGCTTACAGTTAGTTGACCCTAACTTCTTTAACCAAATGACCACAGTACACGGTCTTATTATGGTATTTGGTGCCGTCATGCCCGCCTTCACAGGGTTAGCCAACTGGCTGATCCCAATGATGATTGGTGCACCTGATATGGCACTGCCTCGAATGAATAACTGGAGCTTTTGGATCTTACCATTTGCCTTCGCGATTCTGTTGAGTTCACTGTTTATGGAAGGCGGCGGCCCTAACTTTGGCTGGACTTTCTATGCACCGCTATCAACAACCTATAGCCCTGATAGCACTGCACTATTTGTTTTCTCGGTGCATATCATGGGGATCAGTTCGATTATGGGCGCAATTAACGTGGTCGTGACCATTGTTAATATGCGTGCACCAGGCATGACTTGGATGAAGTTGCCATTATTTGTATGGACATGGCTCATTACTGCATTCTTGCTGATTGCGGTTATGCCCGTACTTGCAGGTGCGGTTACCATGGTATTAACCGATAAATACTTTGGTACCAGTTTCTTTGATGCCGCAGGTGGCGGTGATCCCGTCATGTTCCAGCATATTTTCTGGTTCTTCGGTCACCCTGAAGTCTACATCATGATTTTGCCATCGTTCGGGATTATCTCGGCCATTATTCCCACCTTTAGTCGTAAAAAGTTGTTTGGCTACGCTTCGATGGTTTACGCCACGTCCAGTATTGCGATTTTATCCTTCTTGGTTTGGGCGCATCACATGTTTACCACAGGGATGCCAGTATTTGCTGAACTGTTTTTCATGTACTGCACCATGTTAATTGCGGTGCCGACAGGGGTAAAAGTATTTAACTGGGTAGCAACGATGTGGCGTGGTTCAATCACGTTCGAAACCCCTATGTTATTTGCGATTGCCTTTATTATTCTCTTTACCATTGGTGGTTTTTCAGGATTGATGCTGGCGATAACACCAGCTGATTTCCAATACCATGATACTTACTTCGTGGTGGCGCATTTCCACTATGTACTGGTGACTGGAGCGGTGTTCTCTATTATGGCTGCTGCCTATTATTGGTTACCAAAATGGACTGGCCATATGTATAGCGAAACCCTAGGGCGCTGGCATTTCTGGTGTAGCGTGATTTCAGTCAATGTGCTGTTTTTTCCGATGCACTTTTTAGGATTAGCAGGCATGCCTCGCCGAATTCCAGATTACGCCATTCAATTTGCTGATATTAATCAAATTGTCTCAATCGGCGGGTTCGCATTTGGCTTATCACAGCTAATTTTCTTAGCCGTAGTGATTAAATGTGTCAAAGGTGGCGAGAAAGCGGCTGATAAACCTTGGGAAGGCGCTGAAGGACTGGAGTGGACCATTGCCAGCCCAGCACCTTACCATTCATTCACCACACCACCAGAGGTGAAGTGATATGAGCCAGCCAACAAAATCAAACCGTAACTTACTTATAGGTCTGGTATTAGGATCAATAGGTATGTTCGGCTTTGGTTTTGCGCTGGTACCGCTTTATGACGTGCTTTGCGAAACCTTAGGCATTAACGGAAAGCCTCAAGGTACAGCAAGTCGTTATGAAGCGGTGGTCGTTGATAAAGAACGCACCATTACTATTGAATTTATCGCCCAAGTGCAAGGCAGTATGCCATGGGAGTTTGGCCCCAAAGTGAACAGAATACAGGTTCATCCAGGTGAGCTAACTCGCACTGCATTTTTAGCAAAAAACCTTTCTGCTAAACCTCTTGTGGGCCAAGCGATACCCTCGGTATCGCCTGGCCAAGGCGCTGCATATTTCAATAAAACGGAATGCTTCTGTTTTAATCAACAGCCCCTAGCTGCAAAGGCTGATGCTGAACTGCCATTAATCTTTTATGTGGATCCTGACTTACCCGATTCCATTAAAACTTTGACTCTCTCTTATACCCTCTATGACATCACAGACAAACAAACTGCGGCCATAGAGCAAGGAGCAGCAAGATGACAACAAAACATGAAACTTATTACGTGCCAGCGCAAAGTGCCTGGCCAATCATTGGCGCTATTGGGTTATTCCTGATTGCTTTTGGCGCAGGTTCGTACGTACAACAACTCGCCACCGAAGAAACATCGGGCGGCTATATCCTCGTGGCTGGTATCGCAGTCATCATTTTTATGCTGTTTGGTTGGTTTAAAAACGTCATTGATGAATCAATGTCTGGCTTATATTCAGCGCAGATGGATCGTTCTTTTAGACAAGGAATGAGCTGGTTTATTTTCTCTGAAATTATGTTCTTCGGCGCCTTCTTTGGCGCACTATTTTACGCACGAATGGTCGCTATTCCGTGGTTAGGTGGTGCTTCAAACAATGCCATGACCCATGAAGTGCTTTGGCCGACTTTTGAGGCCATGTGGCCACTCACTAAAACACCTGATGGCACCACGACTGAAGCGATGCCTTGGACAGGGTTACCCCTATACAACACCCTGATATTACTCGCATCGTCAGTCACTTTACACTTTGCCCATGTGTCTCTTGAAAAGTCTAAGCGTGGGGCATTAAAAGTCTGGTTAGGACTAACCATCTTATTGGGTATTGGCTTCTTATTTTTACAAGTTGAAGAATATATTCATGCCTATCAAGAAATGGGACTGACACTATCATCAGGGATCTACGGCAACACTTTCTTCTTACTGACGGGTTTTCACGGTATGCACGTCACATTGGGGACTGTGTTCTTGATTATTCTGTTCTTTAGGGTGCTCAAAGGCCACTTTACCCCTGAGAGTCATTTTGCCTTCCAGTCTGGTAGTTGGTACTGGCATTTTGTCGACGTAGTCTGGTTATGCTTATTTATTTTTGTCTACGTCATTTAAGAGTATGGCTCACCTCTACAGAGGCGAGCTAATACGGCCTAGGGTTAGGTGTTACCCAGCCTAATCCTAGGGCCAGCAACAATAACAACATCACCACAGCAGAAAAGATAACGCGTCGCCCCAAATATTGACTCATTGGCTGTTTGTTTTCAGCTTTAACCATAATAAACAAGGCTCTAGCTAAATTAAATAATATGAATACAAGCAGTAGTACTAATACAAGCTTGAAAATAACTAAGGTATCTAACGCTGCCATGGGCTCTCCTTTGCGAGTCTGGCGACTATCTACTGGGTTATTGCTGCTTGTTACTGTGAGTGTGTTTTCTATTTTGGTCAAGTTAGGTTTATGGCAACTCGATAGAGCGGAGTACAAACAAGCATGGCAAACCACGCTAGCTGAACGACAAGCCGCCAGCGCATTGGATTACCAAAGTTTACTTAATTTAGCTAACAATGACCCTGTGACAGGTTACCGATTAACTGTCGATACCATCGCAGTCAGCGAACAAATTTTATTACTTGATAATCAAGTTCATAACGGTCAAGTGGGTTATCTCGCATATCAATTGGTCAAGGTGTCTGAGTCACAACCTTGGTTAATGGTTGAACTAGGGTTTGTTGGCGCTAATAAAGACAGACGTATTCTGCCTGCACTGACTCCCATGCCTAATCAGCCATATGAGTTAACGGGGCGGGTCTATCAAAAACAAACAAACCCATTAAGCGAAGCGCTATATGCCGAAACATTTTCAATGAATAACCATGAAGTGATTCGGTTTCAAAATTTAAACCTTGTGGCCTTAGCAGAGAAAGTAGGCCACGAACTGGCACCGGCAGTATTGCAGCCAGATGTGACTCCAACAATGACATTAGCAAAACCTTGGACACCCATTCCCTTATCAGCACAGAAACACCAAGGGTATGCATTGCAATGGTTCACCATGGCAGCGGTTTTTTTAGGGCTCATGCTATGGATTGGTTTTAAAACGTTGAAGAAATCAACACACCCTATAACAAAATAAGTCGTAACAAGAGGAGCAAGTATGAACTCCCCAGCAAAACCAAAGAGCAACAAGACGCTTTATATACTGCTGTTGGTATTTATTCTACCCGTAGCTATGGCCAAACTCGTGCTCAGTATGGATCTTTATAATGGTGCAGCGACCAATAAAGGCCAACTGATTTCGCCTTCAATAAGCTATCAGAGCTTATCAATGGACAACCCTCAGCCTCAGTCGTGGCAGCTACTTTATCTACTGCCAAAACAATGCCTTGAGCAATGCCAACAACGTTTATACATTTTACATCAAAGTCATGTGGCATTGGGTAAACATCAAGATCGTGTCAGCCCTATTGTTTTGTTACAAGACGGCAGTGACACCCAAATTTTAGCCAGTTTAAATGTGCCTTTTGCAACCGCTCAAGCCAGCCCACAGCTAACTTCAATGATGGAAAAGCAACAGCTTATTATTGTTGATCCCCTCGGTAGCTTAGTCATGCAATATCCAGGTATTGCTGGCGAAGAAGAGAATATTGCGCAAGGTAAATCCATGATCAGCGACTTGCGCAAAATGCTCAAATTGTCGAGGGTCGGTTAATGAACATCAAAACCTTACTCAAATTCACTTTGGTGTTTACCTTTGCCGTGATCTTAATGGGCGCTTATACCCGTTTATCTGATGCCGGCTTAGGTTGCCCTGACTGGCCCGGCTGTTATGGCCATATTGGCGTACCAAGTGACTCCGCCGCATTAGCCAAAGTCGAAGAAAATTTCCCTAACCAAACCGTCGAGCCTAAAAAAGCATGGCTCGAAATGATTCACCGCTATATTGCAGGAGCCCTAGGACTTTTAGTATTAACCATTTTAATTGTGTGCTTGAAGCGTTCAGATGCACCTAAAAAACTGCCGATATTTATTTCAGCCTTAATACTATTTCAAGCCGCACTCGGGATGTGGACTGTTACCATGAAGCTAATGCCCATTATCGTAATGGGTCATTTAATTGGTGGATTCAGTTTATTTTCGTTACTGCTATTACTCTATCTTAGAACCAAACCTTTGCGGATCCCAGGTGGTGATGCCTACGCCAGAAAGCTTGCACCGCTTGCTATGGTCAGCATGCTAGTACTGATATTACAAATCATACTGGGTGGCTGGACCTCATCAAACTACGCCGCATTAGCCTGCACAACCTTACCGATATGTGAAGGCAATTGGATGGATAACTTAGCGTTTGCCAAAGCATTTTCGCCATTTCAAGGCGATCACCCTAGCTTTGAATTTGGCGTATTAGAATACCCAGCCCGCATGACTATTCATGTAACCCATCGAATTTGGGGCATTATCACTGCCGCTTGTTTATGTTGGCTGGCCTTTAAATTACTAAAAGCACAGTCATCAGTGATGCGTAAAAGTGCTTGGTTGTTGTTCGCACTCGTCGTAATCCAAGTGGGATTAGGCATTAGCAATATTGTTATGCACCTGCCGCTTGGTATTGCGGTTTCACATAATGGCGGCGCAGCATTATTACTGCTAACCGTTATTTTCATTAACTATGCGCTGTGGCGTAAAGCTTAAGCAAGGATTCTATTATGGCTAAATCACTTTCACTGTCCGCAAGCGCAACGAAAACCAACACTAGCCCACTACAGTGGCGCGCTTATTTTGAAATGACCAAACCCAAGGTGGTCGCACTGATGCTGCTAACAGTGCTGGTCGGTATGTGTCTTGCGCTCCCCGGCGCTGTTCCACTTCAACCGCTTATTTTTGGCATGATTGGCATCGCCATGATGGCAGGTGCTGCAGCGGCCTATAACCACCTTATCGATCGCCGTATTGATGGCTTAATGGCGCGTACCTACAACCGCCCTTTACCTAAAGGCAAAGTATCAGCAATCAAAGCCATGACCTTCGCCACTTCAATCGGCTTAGGTGGGTTCATTATTCTGTATGCGTTGGTTAACCCGCTAACCGCATGGCTAACATTCGCCAGTTTAATTGGTTACGCAGTGGTCTACACCGCATATTTAAAGCGTGCCACACCGCAAAATATCGTCATTGGCGGATTAGCTGGCGCCATGCCACCATTACTAGGCTGGACAGCGGTCACCAACGAGTTACATGGTAATGCCCTGCTTTTAGTGATCATCATCTTCACTTGGACACCACCACACTTCTGGGCGTTAGCGATTCACCGTAAAAAAGAATACGCCAAAGTCGACGTGCCGATGTTGCCCGTCACCCATGGTGTAGAGTTCACTAAAACTTGCATATTGCTTTACACCTTATTACTGGCCATCGCATGTTTATTACCTGTGTTAGTGGGCATGTGTGGACCTGTTTATTTAGTCGGTTCAACTTTATTAAGTTGTGGGTTTATCTATAAAGCTTGGCAATTAAAGTTCCATGACAAACCAGGTCTGGCAATGGATGTATTCAAGTTCTCTATTTACCACTTAATGATTTTATTCTTAGTGCTATTAGTTGATCACTACTTGTGGGTTTAAGCTATGGGCTTAAGTTATGCGCATAGCAATAACCAATGCTGCAATGAATAAACGGGGAGTGACCGATTGAAAAAAATCCTTTTATTAGCCGTCATCATGTTGGGCTTAGGCGTTGCGGTTGCAGCGCTATTCCCTCGCCAATCAGCAAATACGGCTTTGATGACTCAGGTGCCTGACTTAGCCCTTCAAAGTAGTTATCTTTTTGATAACCCAAGACCACTGGCACCGTTTACCCTGCATGATCAGTTGGGCAATGAGTTTGGCAATCAACAATTACTCGGTAAGTGGAGTTTACTGTTTGTCGGTTTTACCTCTTGCCCAGATGTGTGCCCAACAACGTTGAATAAACTCAATGCCGCTTATGCTGAACTGCAATCAGTATCAGAAGATATTCAAGTGGTGTTTGTATCAGTTGATCCAGACAGAGACACGCAAACAAAGCGCTTAGATTACATCAATTTTTTTAATCGAGACTTTAAAGCTGTCACAGCTGACCACACTCAACTGTTCCCGTTCACCCGTGATTTAGGTTTCGCCTATGCCATGGTAGGTGACGGCGCTGATTATCAGGTAGACCACAGTGCCAGCTATGTTTTAGTGTCGCCTAAAGGGGAAAAGTTTGCGGTGTTTAAACCCAAACAACAACCAGGGAAGATCCCACAGATTTTGAATAAAGAACTGGTTGCTGATTTGAAATTGATTATTGAAAGTGCATAGTGTTTTTTGATTAGAAATTGAATTATGACAAAGCCTCAATATGAAAATATTGAGGCTTTTTTATAAGGTTGATACTGAGAACTAAATCATATTTGGACAAAAATGAGTTAGAAGTATCTAGTTAAAGTTGACAGCTTGAACTCTTGTTAGCTTGCGTCTGCATGCTAGACATTATGGCAATTACCCAACTATATAAATAAGCTAAAGGCCAAACTACAAAAATAATTATTGCTAGCAATTTGCTTTTAAATTTAAAGCAATGAAACGAAGAACAAGCCCACAATGTAATTGCACATACTACACCTTGAATGAGTAGTATTCTTTCCCACCAATACATCTCATCATTAGTGAGTTCATTATCTGCGAACCGTGGATCGTCCACGTACCCAAGAAATAACATTAAAGCCACGAGAGCAAAACTCCCTACGGTCATTAATAAAACAAACTTTGAATTTTCGACAAGTTTCATATTCATGCTAACGCCGTTTTAAGCGGCGAGTAATAGCTTGCTAAAATGTGAAACGAAGTGGAACCGAGCAAGCTGTTACGAGTCCGACTTGAAAACCCTTGTTATGTGTACTTGCTGAAGTCTGCTTCTTCTTTTACAAACTCACCAGACTTTAATAAAACCTGCTCAATATCACTTACAACCTGAGCATTATTATCCGTTGCCATAATAAAGTAAGCCCAAATATCATCGTCTAACTCGTATACCCCGTTTGCGTATTCCCACAGAGAGATAAATTCATCAGTAGCAAGCCCAATGCTTACAATATCTAAGCTGGGATGTTTTTTCGGTTTAGCCGAAAGACCAACTTCTAATATTTTTTGAATATTAGGATAATCTTCACTTCGATGGTCACCCCAAAACTCAATCAAAAGCCCTTTTGATTTATGGCCGGGTCGAACTCTAAACTTTTCCATGGCACCTTGTACACATAACAGCTTATTGAACGGCGCGCCCGATAAAGCCGACCGTTTAAGTTATTGATTTATATCATCGTACATTTTCTATCTCTTTGATGTAAAGCAATAAAATACTCTCAACATCATAAAACAAAACGAGCTTGCGCGATAATATCGTTTAAAAAATAAGCTTTTGATTTTATTTTTTATATTATCAATCAATTATAGTTTTCAAATTAAGCCAACATTACGACTTTAGACATACTTAATGAGTTTTTTGATTTAAATTAAACCAAATCTCATTATACCTATATATAAAACTAGTTAATTAGAACTGGTGCAATCTAGGCAGTAAGGATGGCAACTTTAAAAGAGCAATTTCAATTAAATGTTGAATGGTAAACGAAAATAAGCATTCTTAAATAGATCTTTGGTTCTAACTAACTTCGGGGCAGAAATGAGCTAGATCTTAAATTTGTAAAACGCATTCTTGATTATGATCGTCATTTCCCAAAATTCATTTCCAAACTTCGTTTGAATTAGGATCAAGGTCATGGCGCTTCGCCCACACCAGACCAAAAGGGAGTGAACGGCAACTCCCTCTTGGAACACCCATCCGCCCCTACGAAATTTTCTGAAAAGCGATAGATTTCAATGGGAGCCACATCCAGCGTTAACCTTCTTTTGTAGTCCGCTTCAGCAAGCTACAACTTTGGTTTAATGAAGCTCTAACGCTTCCGATGGGGCGCCCCTTCCCCTCAAAAGCTAGCCAGAATCTTAAGTACAGGATGCACTAAATGCCTTGAAGCACATGGATGTGCGAGAAAGGCCATGGCCAGACTCACGTAATTTTCTTGCTTACCTCAATTCAAATTGAACATTCAAAGAAGATCAAAATCACCTAAAAACCTATGTACTCGATTTATCGCACAGACACAACAAACTAACCTGCGGGCTCAATAGTCTCCGTTGGAAGTGTCCGAATGCGTTGAGCTAATTTACGTGATGGAGGCAGGACGCCGACATAGCCTCAGTTGAGCCATGGATGGCGAATCTGAGGCGGTAGTAAATTCGCTCATTTAGCATGAGGAAGAACACTTCGTCGGAGCGGCAAGGGATGTCGAGAAGGGAAATGCTGTTGTTTCCCTTTCGTCGGGTGTGGGCGAAGCGCCACGCTCTTGATTGGCTTTTGATTTCAAATGATGAATAAAACATAGCCGCTACGGCAAAGGTTTTATAAAAATCAACGAAAAGGGAGTCAGTGTTCACTCCCTTTTGGTCGGGTGTGGGTGGACAACCCACGATCTTGATCTATTCCAAACGAAGTTTGGAAATCAACAAAACATCAAACCAAAAGCCTATTCTTTTGGCCAGCTTCCATCATTATTCGGTCTCACCCACGCTTGTGAAAACCAATAATAGCCATTTTGGGTCTTACTTGGCGCTGTGCAGTTATAGCGGCTGCGCCCTGCTGGTAAGCTAGCTGGTGCTTGAATACTAAATTCTGTTTCAGAAATCCACGTTGGCTTTTTAGCCCCTTGCCCTTGAACAAAGCACATGACTTGATGTGGGTAAATATCACTAGTATCCAGCTCAACAGTCAGCTCTGGACGCCAATTACCAGCAGTTAATAAAGGGTCACTGATATTTTGTTTGAGAACGGGCATGTTCAAACTGGTAAATTTAACTTTCAAACTATCCAAGTCTGCATAGGGGCCTGCCACAGGAAAACGAGGTAATGCGGTTAATGCAGAGTATTTACCTGCGGCACCAGATTGCTGGCCTAATCCTATAAAATCATGCTGCTTGAGGATGTTTTCAACATCAGCATTGTATTCACCATATGGATAAGCCAGCATTCTCACACTTTGGCCTGTGTGCTTTTTAATTTCAGCTTCGGTGTCTAATAAATTTTTCTCAATACGAGTTAACCACTGCTGCTTAGTTTCGCCTTCAAGCTTACGATTCAAATGCTCATGCGCCCAACTGTGATTGGCAATCGTCGCACCATCTTTAGCAAGTTGATTAATGTCATCCCAGCTCATCATCCCTGCATACCCTTTTTCAATCGGTTCAACCGACACAAACAAAGTGTAAGAAAAGTTATGCTTTTTCAGCACAGGAGCAGCCGCTTTTGCAATGCTGTCATAGCCATCGTCAAAAGTAATGACAATGCTTTTATCCGCGATTGGCTTATTTTGTTTTATGGCATCAACCGCTTCTTGTAAGCTAATGATGGTAAACTCGTTATCAGCAAGATACTGCATCTGCTCTTCAAATTGAGCAGGCGTCACACTGGTAATTGCTGGCGTTGTTTCTGATACATGATGGTATTGCAAAATGACCACGGCATGCGCATTAACAGAAAAAAGCCAAATTAATCCCAACAGACTTTGTTTTAACATAAGATTCCTATGTCCTTAAAAGTATTACTATTTAACAGCCAAAAAAACCGTCAGCTATTTGCATTAGCTTTGCCGATGATTTTATCCAATATCACTATCCCACTATTAGGTTTAGTCGATACCGCTGTTATTGGTCATTTAAGTGAAGCCTATTACTTAGGCGGTGTGGCACTAGGCAGTACAATAATTACCTTAATTGTCTGGCTGTTGGGCTTTTTACGTATGTCGACCACTGGTCTGGTTGCCCAAGCTTATGGTGCTAATGATAACGTAACTCAGCAAAAATTGCTGGTTCAAGGTTGCAGCCTGGCATTGATGTTTGGTTTTACGGCGATTTTATTACAGCAACCGATAATCGATTTTGCTCTGTCATTAAGTCAAGCCAGTGAACAGGTACAACACTTTTGTCGCGAGTACGTTAACATCCGTATTTGGTCGATTCCCTTTGCATTAGTAAATTTAGTGTTATTGGGCTGGTTACTTGGCAGGCAAGCACCCAAAGCGGCAATGTGGCAGTTAATCATTGCCAACATAGTGAATATTATCCTTGATGTATTGTTCGTCATTGGTTTTGAATGGAACGTCAAAGGGGCGGCTCTTGCTTCTGTGATTGCCGATATTTGTGCGTTTTTAGTTGCAGCGACTATCGTCAAACGAGCGCTATACCAACAAGACGATTTTCACTTCCGTCAGCTTTTAGTTCATTTAAGCCTAAAAGGTTATTCACGCTTATTAAAACTCAACCGTGATATTTTTATTCGCAGCCTATGCTTACAAGCCAGTTTTACCTTTATGACATTTTATGGTGCTGGCTTAGGTGATGACATCATAGCTGCGAATGCGGTTTTACTTAACTTGTTGATGCTTATCTCTTACGCTTTGGATGGTATTGCTTATTATGCCGAAGCCGAAGTCGGACGCGCTATAGGTCAACAAGATTTAGCGCTATTGCATGACTCAGTGACATTAGCGGGCTATTGGTCGTTACTATTCTCATTGGGCTTTTGTGTATTATTTTATCTGGGGGGTGATGCGATTATCACTATGCTTACCAGCATTGAGGTCGTGCAACAACAAGCTGAGGTATACCTAATTTGGTTAGTGTTTATGCCGCTTTTGGCATTTGGCTCTTACCTGTTTGATGGCGTTTATATTGGCGCAGCTCAAGGCAAAGTTATGCGTAATAGTATGGTCATCGCCACATTTGCGGTGTTTTTTCCCTGTTGGTATGCATTTCAAGATTATGGCAATCATGGCTTATGGGCAGCGATGAGTGCGTTTATGCTGTGTCGGAGCCTGTCGTTAGGGTTACATTATCGTTACAGTAAAACCTTCAAGCAAATATATGACTTTCAGTAGTTTAAGCATCGATGGACTATCAATCTCCACCTTTTTACTGATAACATTAAATTAACACATATTTCTGTACGGATAGTTCAATGAAACGGATTTTAACCTCGCTTACGGCCTTTGTGATGCTGTTTGCCAATATCGCTGTAGCGAAAAATCAGCTACTGCCACTAGAAGCTTTTGCCAGCATTCCTGATGTCAGTCATGTCACCATGTCACCTAATGGCAAACTTATCGCTTCGTTAGTCAGACTTAATACTGATAAACAACAAGGCGCAATCATCAATATCTTAGATATTGATACCCGTGAGTCCATTTTTCCTGTCCAAACAGATAATGAAAAATTTGTCATATTGTCAATGAGTTGGGCCAGTGATGACTTGCTTCTTGTTGAAGCAAAATTTCCCGCCGTTCGTTACGGTACTCCCACCACTGAAACTCGCATTATTACCTACTCTGTCAGTAAGAAAAAAATCTCGAATTTACTCAGCCGTTTTGGTCTTAAAAAGTTTAAGTGGATGCCGCAAATTCAATCCAACATTATTGATTACTTGCCTAATGATGAAAAACATATATTACTTGGTATCAATGGCTTAGGAAACAAACCTCAATATGAATCCGTCATTCAGGTGAATTTAAATAATGGCAACGTTCGCTTCAAACAACCTGCTGAAAGTAATATTACCGATTGGGTAACAGACCGACAAAATAGAATTCGAGTTGGTATTTATCGTAAAGACACCCAGTATCGAATTTATGAGCAAGCTGATGCCCATAAAGACCGCAGGCTCCTTTGGGAGTTCGAAGCATTTGAAGAAGACCAAGTATGGCCAATGGGCTTTGCAGAAGATAAAGACATACTTTATGTACAAGCTTACCATGAAGGCTATGAGGCTATTTTTAAAGTTAACTTACAAGATCCTAAGCTCACTAAAGAATTAGTTTTCAGCAAAGAGTTTAGTGACGTCAATGGTTCGCTAATTTATTCAAAATTAAAAAAGAAAGTGATCGGCATTGATGATGGTGATGAGTCTGAATACACGTTTTGGGACAAAGAATACATTGGCCTTGCTAACGGATTGAACAAAGCTCTGCCAGATTACCGCAACTATATCACTCAATTTAGTGAAAATGAGCGCCGCTATATCGTTTATTCAACCAACGCGAAAGAGGCAGGGATCTACTTTTTTGGCGACCGAGATGCTGGCCAACTCTTACCTATTGCTTATCGCTACAAGCAATTGTCACCTGATGTGTTAGCCGATACCGAAACTCTGACGTATCAAGCCCGTGATGGTTTAGACATCCAAGCGTTTCTAACCACCCCCAAAGGCCAAGAAGCTAAAAACTTACCGACCATTATTTTCCCCCATGGTGGCCCAATTAGTTATGACTCAAACAGTTTTGATTATTGGACCCAGTTCTTTGCCAACCGAGGTTATGCGGTGTTAAGAATGAATTTCAGGGGCTCTGCGGGTTATGGCTATGACTTCATGAAAGCGGGCCTTAAAAACTGGGGGCTCGATATGCAAAATGATGTTGAAGATGGCACGCGATGGTTAATTGAACGTGGCACTGCTGACCCCAATAAAATCTGCATTGTGGGAGCTAGTTATGGTGGTTATGCCGCACTAATGGGTGTTGCTACCACTCAAGATCTTTATCAATGTGCTGTCAGTGTTGCCGGTGTCACTGACATCGAATATTTAGTGAAGTCGTCAAGACGTTACACCAACTTTGAAATCGTCAAAAAACAAATCGGCGATGATTATGATGCCCTGTATGATCGTTCCCCTCTGAGTAAAGCCAAAGATATTAATGTGCCAGTGTTACTTATCCATGGCGATAAAGATCGGGTGGTACGGGTACAACACAGTGAAGATATGTTTGATGAACTCGAAGACCTTAACAAGCCAGTTGAATATATCGAACTTGAAAATGGTGATCATTATTTAAGTAATAACAAGCACCGCATTAACACCTTTATGGCAATCGAAGCCTTCCTACAAAAAAACTTACTTTAACCAACTGAACACCACCCTCACATTGAGGGTGGGCAATACCAAAGAGAGCTTTACATGAAACGGATTTTTATGTTGATACTGTTGTTATGTATCACCAGTACGCCTTTTGCAGCCCCTGCGCAAACATCAAAAGTCACCCAATTACCTGTTGAGGCTTTTGCCAGTATTCCTGATGTAAGTCATGTACGACTGTCCCCCAACGGTAAGCATATTGCTTCACTTCTTTTAGACGATACTGCAGAAGTACCACATAAAATTGTGGCCTTATTTAATACTGAAACAGGTCAGTTTCATATCCCAATGAAAAACGATCACGAAAAGTTCATGATCGCTAATCTGACTTGGGCGAGCGATGAGATACTCCTAGTCTCCGCATTCATGCCTTCTAAGCGATTCGGTAAAAAATACAATGAATCCTTACTGATTAAATACAATTTGAGCACGGGTGAAGCCAGCAGTGTGTTAACCAAAAAGGCCTTAAAACGTTTCGACTTTATTCCACAATATCAACATGACATTATTGATATATTGCCTAAAGATCCTGAACATATTTTGTTATCTGTATCGGGTTTCAGTAAACGAGTCAGCGAACCAACAGTCATCAAAGTCAATTTATATAACGGCAGCTTTACCACTGAACAATATTATCGAGAACACGTTATTGATTGGATGACGGATCAACAACATCGGGTACGCATTGCCACTTATCAAGATCGGGACACCACCGAGTACCGAATTTATGAACAAACCGAAGCCAATGGCGACTTACGACTGTTGTGGAAAAGTGAAGCTTATTCTGAAGAAACCGTTATTCCACTGGGGTTTGATGTCAATCCCAACACGCTTTATGTAAAAGCTTACCATGAAGGCTTTTATGCCGTTTTCAAAGTGGATTTAACCGATCCTAAGTTGACAAAAGAATTGGTATATAAACAAGATAATACTGATGTGCATGCCACTCTGATCCATTCTAAAGTGACGCGTCAAGCAATTGGTATAGCTACTGGTGACGACAATGAATATCATTTTTGGGATAAAAACTATAAAAAGCTAGTTAATCGTTTAAAAGCTGCGCTGCCAGATACCCAAAATTACCTGACTCAATTTAGCAACAATGAACGCCGCTATATGGTGTATGCCACCAGCCCCACTCAACCCGGATTGTTTTTGTATGGCGATCGTGATGCCAACCGACTGGAAGTGATTGCTGCTAAATATTCTCAATTAACACCCGCGCTATTAGTTGAGCCACAACAAATCAGCTATGAAGCGAAAGATGGTTTAGAAATTCCAGCTTATCTCACCCTGCCGAAGGGCATTGAAGCCAAAAAACTGCCTACGATCATTTTTCCACATGGTGGTCCTCATAGTTATGTCTCTGACAGTTTTGATTATTGGACTCAGTTTTTTGCCAACCGAGGCTACGCAGTATTGCAAATGAACTTCAGGGGGTCTACAGGCTTAGGCTATGAATTCAAGAAGGCGGGGATGCAAGGTTGGGGTAAGGCCATGCAGGGCGATGTTGATCAAGGCACACGCTATTTAATCAACCAAGGTATCGCAGACCCTGACAAAATTTGTATTGTTGGTGGCAGTTACGGCGGTTATGCAGCCATGATGGGCGCAGCCATGAACCCAGGGCTTTATCAGTGTGTCATCAGTTTTGCTGGTGTCGCTGATGTAGAGGATTTAGTAAAACTATCGCGTTTTTATACGACCCATGAATTAACTAAGAAAATCCTTGGTGATGATTATGATGAACTTTATGAATACTCGCCTATTCGCCATGCTGACAAAATTAATGTGCCTATTTTATTGATCCACGGCGACAACGATAAGGTGGTTCAAGTCAGTCAAAGCCGAGATATGTATCGCAAGTTAGACGCATTAGATAAACCAGTTGAATATGTCGAAATTGAAAATGGCAATCACTACCTAAGCAATAATCAACATCGTTTAATGACTTTCAAAGCGATTGAGAAATTCCTTGCTACCAACCTATAAAGTGAGCTTAGCCCTCATTCTTGCTTTGCAGTATTTATCTAAATAAAAAAAGCCCTAACATCATCGCTGACGTTAGGGCTTTTCACTAAAACACGGTTTACCTTAAAGGCCGTTTTACACTTATTTTAGAACTTTGCTTCAAACGCTAAGCTAAAGTTTCTACCTTCACCCACAGTGACGTCAGTGTTAGTACCGCCACCTAAGTAGTCAGTATCAAATAGGTTTTTAACGTTAAAACGAACACTCATATCAGTGTTTTGCACGGCAAATGTATATGCTGCACCAAAATCAAAACGAACATAGTCATCTTTAACAATGGTGTTTTGTGTATTAGCAAAACGCTCACCCACATAAATTGCACCAATGTTAAACGCTAAATCTTCAGTGACTTCGTAACGTGTCCAGATATTAGCTGACCATTCAGGTGCATCAACAGGTGTTTTACCATCAAGCTGTGCAGTATCTTCTGCGCTAGTAATGTATTCAGCATCTAAGTACATCATTGAGCTCGTTATGAACACATTGTCGCTAACTTGACCTTGTGCACCCATTTCGAAACCACGGTGTTGCTGCTTACCACTTTGAGTTGTGATGTATTCTTTATCGCCAATTGGTTGTTCAAGTTGCTCTTGCACAGTCACGTTTGTCACAGTGGTATCGAACACCGCACCCGTTAGCAATAAGCCACCATCAAACAGTTCCCACTTAGTACCGATTTCATATTGCTCACCGTACTCAGGCTCTAAGTTCATGCCTTCATTGACATCGTTATCACTACTCACGATTGATTGAGGGTTGAAGCTCTTTGAGTAGTTAACATAAATACTGCCATTCTCAGATGGTGAGTAAATCACACCAAACTTAGGTGATACGGCATAACTGTTCTCACCTTCACCATCTTTCTTTTGTTCATCATAACGAACGCCAGCAAGCACTTGCCACTCATCGTTGATGGTCATTAAATCTTGAACATAGAAACCATAATGCTTGTAGCTAGATTCTGACTTGGTCGGGTCATTGTTGTAATCAAGATCAGGTCTTGGAACATCTTGACCAGGCATGACAATTTGCGCATCGCCACTGTCTCTTAGCTGACCGTAGTAATAATCAAGAATGTTAGCACCGACTAATAATTGGTGCTCCATGCCAAAGGCATTCACGATACCCGTGAAATCCATATAAGCTGTTTTGTGTTGCCAATCATCGTAACGGTCAAAGGCTTTAATTTGGTAACCTTCGGTCACAGGATCCATACCCGACACCATAGAAGGAGACGAATCTAAACGTTGGCGAGTAAAGGTTTGGTGGTTATAACCTGTGGTCATTTTCCAGTCGTCAGAAATATACCAAGTTAAGTCAGCACCTAAGTTTTCTACGTTGTTGTCAGTGAATGCCCAAGACATATCCCAGATATCTTCACGGTCGCCAACTAAGTCACCATTGTCGTCTAACCAACCACCTCTATCGATACCTGTTTTGTCATCGGTGTAGTCATATTTAACCGACAGCATCACGTCATCGTGTAAGTCAAATTCAAGGTTGATGTAACCTAAAAAGCGGTCACGTTCTTGTTCTTGCTCACCGTTACCGTCTTGGTATTCACGCCAGTATTTCGTATCTTGCTTCACTAACACAGTGCGGTAGCGAATAGATTCAGCATCGTTTAATGCGCCGCCTGCATCTAACTGAAAACGAGTAGAGCCGTGAGCATCGGTATCAAATGCGACATCAAATAGCGTGTCATAAGTTGGCTTTTTAGTGACCATGTTAATCAAGCCACCAGGACCTGACTGACCGTATAACATACTTGATGGACCTTTCAACACTTCAACTTGTTGTAGCGTTTCAATTGGCTGTACGTAGTGAGACCATTGTTGCTGACCATTAATTAAAAAGCCGCTACCTGAATCTAATTCAAAACCACGAATATTGAATACTTGGCGGTTCCACTTTTCACTACCACCGGTCACACTTGAATCGTTAACAAGTACTTCTGATAAGTTTCTTGCTAACTGCTCGTCGGTAACAAAATCAGGGATCACATTCACAGACTGCGGCGTGTCCATTAAGTCGATATCGCCACGCATTGCGCCAGAAGAAGAACCCACTTTGTAGTTGTTGAAGTTCATCCCAGTGACTTGAATGCGCTCAATTTCAGCGGTAAACCCCTGACTTGACTCAGTGTTATTCGCAGCTTCTTCTGCTGCAACTGATGCTGACGCTAAGCTTGCTACAACAGCGAACGCAATTGGTGAAATTCTCATACAAAATAGCCCTTAATTTGGCAGTTATCGTTAATGAGATGGATTATCATTTGCGTTCTTTGTTTTGTGAAGTTTTATTTATGAATGGAGTTAAGAACTGTGAACAACCGCACTAATGAGAACAAATCCCATTACGGTTGTTGAATAGATATTGCGTATTAACTGTTTTTAATGTTAACAGAATAAAAAATTTTACTTTCCATCACAAAACCACCGAAACCCAAAACAAACCCAACAATCGATTAAAATCAATAGTTAACATAACTATAACAAAGTGTATAAGCTCATATCTCTTATATGAAAAGGGTTTAATTGAAATAAGCACCTTCTACACACGTGAATAAATAGAGAATAGTTATGCACTTGTTAAAATACCCAATCTTTAACATTCATTAAAAACTGTGACCTGTTTGGCAATCTTTCTGATTAAGTTGCGTCTTTACATTTCTTTAATTGTGTAAATAAATGAGATTAATTATCATTCCCAAAATTTTTGCTTTGACGGTCATTTATTGACAGTGAAGCAGGCTTATCAATCTTTGACTGGCCATTAATAACGTACTTTGAGAACTTCACTATGAATGTAGTCCCTGCTTTAAAATGGTTTCATAACTGGGTTGGTTTCGTTATCAGTGTTTCTATGCTGATTGTGTTAACGACAGGTGTTTATCTTGGCGGCATGGATATGCTTAAAAGAATGGACGACAAAGGGCAGCAATATGTGCCGTTAACGTCTGAGCAAAAAGCGCACGTTACCGAAACACTTTTTGAACGTTACCCTGAAATGAGCACGGTTCGCTTTCCAACTGAATACTCTCCGTATGTCGAAATCGCTGCAAGAGGCCACTCCATTGCTTTTGATAACGATTTAAATGAACTCTCAACCTATAAAATGAGAGATATTCCACTCTATAGCACCATGTTCTGGCTACACCGCAACTTCTTATTAGGCGATTTTGGTAAATACCTTAATGCATGGGCATCGATGATCGGTGGTGTTATTACCTTAGTGGGTATTTATCTTTGGTGGCGTGTTCGCAAAACATTCAGATTAAAGCATTCAATCCCAAGCAATACTAAGTCAAGCAGCTTAGTAAAAAGCCACATTCAACTAGGACTTTTCATCTCAGTTCCTTTGTTTTTACTGTGTATTACTGGCTTTTTAATTACTTACAAAGGGTTGTGGACAGGCGCACTTAAAACAACGCCAGATAGCAGTATTCAATACCCAATCAGCCAAGCAAAAGATTGGCAAAGCCAAATTCAAACGGCACAAAGTGTATGGCCAGATTCTGAGTTAGTATCAATCAGCAAGCCACGTCAGCCTAGACCGGATCCAAAAGCGAAGGCAGAGGCACCTAAAAAGCCTGTTGACGCAATTTATAGCTATCGATTTAATACCCATAATGACGTTTGGTTACGTCAAGCTGATAGTATCAACATGAACTATGATAAAGGCACAATTAAGTCGGCACTGCTTCACAGCGATAGACCACTTTCAGGCCAAATCGCTACGTTTGTTAGACCTTTGCATGACGCAATGAATATGCCGTTTAAGTATGTGGCATTTATCACTGTCATCGCATTGATTGGCACAGTAATCTTAATATTCAGTGCGGTGACTTTTTACCGCCGAATCTTTAAAAAGAAACGCTAGTTACCGCTAAAATGACAACAAAAAACGGCTTACTGGAAACAGTAAGCCGTTTTGTTTTATTAAACGTTGAAATTACACCAAACTCTCCCTGTGGAGTACGGGTTAATCTTCAATGAAAGGAGTGACAGTCCCTGCTACCGAATCATAAACAATCTTGATTTCTGCGCGATTTCGTCCTCTGGTATCTCCCAGTGTTCTTAATACATAAGTACATTGCGTCGCACCAGTACCGCCATCTGCACTATGGCGATAGGATTCAAAATCAACATCATCAGATGTATTTCTAATGGCAACGCTAGGTGGGTCTTCTATCAATGCATTCCACAAATCCACACACCCAGCCTGACCTTGGCCAATATTAACTGGGTTCCCCATTGGATTACCTTTGCCTGTGCCTAATGGATAGCCAAAGGCATTCATATCTAAATCGTTATCAGCAAAATCAGGCAAATCATTCATTGGTTCACTTCCACCAATAATTTGCCAGCGAGTATGCGCAAAGGTAACTGACTGCTCAAACGAAGCCGCCACTGCTTTTACGCGGCTGATTTCAGCATCACGTTTCACATCAATGAACTGACTCGCTGCGATAACAGCTAAAATGGCCAACACAATAATCGCGACAACCAGTTCGATTATGGTGAAGCCTTTGGCAGAAGAAACATTACGAGTATTTACAAAAAACACCATTTGTTTCTCCTTAATAATACTTTCAGGTATAGCGCAAGTTTAATACTCATCTGCCATTACATCAAACAAAAGCATTACAAGTGTAACAAGGTAAAGAATAAGGAAGGGTAAATAACTGGCTATATTCAATGGCATTCAGCTTGAAAAAGCCATAAAAAAAACGCGACATATATTGCCGCGTTTTTAGTATCAATATTGCGTTAACACTTATTGATAAGAGTGAGCACCATGTTGGTGATCAGTCACGTCTTTAACGCCTGTTAGTTCACCTGGGAACATGTCTAATAGCTGCTTTTCAATACCATCTTTTAAGGTGATATCGACTTGAGAACAACCATTACAGCCACCACCGAATTGAAGAAC
Source organism: Shewanella sp. 10N.286.52.A9 (assembly GCF_041468985.1). Taxonomy (NCBI): domain Bacteria; kingdom Pseudomonadati; phylum Pseudomonadota; class Gammaproteobacteria; order Alteromonadales; family Shewanellaceae; genus Shewanella; species Shewanella sp. 10N.286.52.A9. Next base: position 229,692 of record NZ_JBFRJQ010000001.1, read on the forward strand.
AGCGGTTCCTTCTTCAGTGATTTCAACTAGCATGATGTTACCACCATGGCTGGCTAACTGTGGATTGATTTCTGATTGAATCACATACTCAATACGCTCTTTTAGCGGTGCATCTGCAGCCACTTTACGCATTTTAGCGTTAGGGGCTTTTAGCGTGAGTTGCGAACCCAGCTGATCGGTCACGAAATCAATGCTAGCTTCTTCTAAAAATGGTGCACTCTTTTCATCAACCATGGCACTGAATCCATTAAAAGGAAGCTCAGTATCATCTGCTTCTACAGCATCTGGCGGACAATAAGATACACCGCACTCAGCTTGAGCGGTGCCTGGACTGATGACAAACACACGGATATGAGTGCCTTCAGGTTGATCGGCCAGTAATTTTACAAAATGCGCCTGAGCCGTATCAGTAATGTTGATCATATAACTGCTCCGTTGAAAAACTTAAAAAAATGCTACTTAGCTCAATCAGTACCCGTACAACATGGTGCACCATCTAAATAGTACTTGAGTGATTTACTAAGATTTAGCGCTATGATACTCCTACTTGCTCCTGCTTTATAGCCCTCATCTCGCAAGTGTGACAAAAAATATCCTATTTAAGCGGGTTTTTAATGGAGATTTAAGCTTAATCACTTTATGGTAATTGCATTGTTTTATTTTATGATGTTGTTTCTCCTATGATTAGTTTACCAAGCCACCTTGTTCGTCTACTCATTGCTGTGATGGCAAGCTTGCCACTTTTTGTTTCTTTAAGCGCATCTTCACAGACGAGCGCGGCAGACACACGAATTAATCAACGATTACTCAGCGAAGACATCAACGCTGATATTACCTTGCCAGCTGAATACTTAGGTTATCCGCTGGGCGAATGGCATTTAAGACACGATCAAATTAATCAGTACTTGCAGATTCTGGCCACTGAGAGCGAGCGTGTGTCGTTGGACTCAGCAGGTTATAGCCAAGAAAGACGACATCAGCTCACTGCGGTGATTACCTCTGAAACCAACCAAAAAAATCTTTCTGATATTTTAGCTTATCGCAGTAAAGTCAAATTCGGCACCATGCAAAATAGCCGCAGTAATACTCAACCTCTCGTCGTTTGGCTTGCCTATTCAATTCATGGCGACGAAGCCAGTGGTGCCCATGCGGCAATAGCATTAAGCCATTACCTTGCTTCTGCCAATACGCCTTGGGTTAAAGACTTACTTGAAGATACCGTGATTCTAATTACCCCAACACAAAACCCTGATGGCTTTGATCGCTTTTCAAACTGGGCCAATAATAACAAGGGCCAAGTGGTCGTCACCGATAACAATCATCGAGAACATAATCAAGATTGGCCAGGTGGCCGCTTTAACCATTACTTAGCAGATTTAAACCGTGATTGGTTGTTTCTACGTCATCCAGCGTCTCAAGGCCGAGTTGCCTTCTTTCACAAGTGGCAACCGCATTATGTCGGTGACTTCCACGAAATGTGGCATCAACAGTCTTACTTTTTTCAGCCCGGAGTGCCTGATAGGGTTAACCCCCTTACCAGTAAAGCCAACCAGCAATTATCAAATGAACTGGCAGCATTTCATCGCCAAGCATTAGATCAGGTGAAGCAGGTGTATTTTAGTGAACAAATGTTTGATGATTTTTTCTATGGCAAAGGCTCAACCTATCCTGATATTAATGGCGCAGTAGGCATTTTATTTGAACAAGCCAGCTCCCGTGGACAAGCCCAAGCATCGCCAAATGGTGTAGTGACGCTAGCAAATAGCATTGATAACCAGTTCGCTACTTCAATTTCGAGTTTGCAAGGCGCGCATAACTTGCGCGAGAAGCTGATGAAGTATCAAACAGACTTTTTCTCAAGCAATGCTAAGCGCACACGAGATGGCAAGCAAACGGGGAGATTGATTAAAGCTCATGGCGGCGCAGCTCATATATCACAGCTAACAGATATCCTAAATCAGCATAAAATCAGCTTTAAATACCTTGCTAAACCAATAGAAGATGACGACATTATCTTCTCGGAGCAAGACAGTATCTTTATTCCCAAAAGTCAGCCACAGCACGACTTAGTTGAAGCCTTATTTGATAAGCGGACCGAGTTTAAGGATGAAACCTTTTACGATATTTCCACATGGAACTTTGAGTCGGCACTGGGGTTAACATTGATTGAAGGTGCTAAGCCGAGTATTAAATTCCTTGCAGATAAACCGGTAGCGAAAGCACTAACACTAAGTGCTAACACCACAAAAACCGTGTTCCCTGATGAGGCGGTTGCTCTTATTATAGATTGGCAACAAGCAGCTGCAGCCCCTTTTTTACAGCAATTATTGCATCAAGGTGTATTAGTAAAATATGCCCTCAAGCCATTTAGTCTCAGTGCAGCTAACAGTAAAAACTTGCCCGTTGAATTTGTCGCGGGAAGCTTACAAATTCCATTAAAGCAATCTGTATCAGAAGAGCAAGTCCGACAAATTGTCAGTGAGCTTGCCGCTCAATATCAAGTCAATATTGTGGCTGCCAGTTCATCGCATACTGCTGCAGGAATGGATCTAGGTAGCGATGACTTTATTAAAGTTCAGCCCGTCACACCATTATTGGTCACCGGCTCCGATACCAATGCTTCAGAAACAGGCCAGCTTTGGTACTACCTTGATAAGACCTTAGGCATCCCTGTCACTATGGTGAACAGTGAACGACTGACTTCAATCGATTTGTCCGCTTATAGCCATATATTTATGGCTGATGGACCTTATCATGTCATTAGTGATGCAACATCGAGACAGCTAGGAAAATACGTTTCGGATGGGGGGACTATTGTGGCGCAAAAACGTGCCTTAGTTTGGCTTAAAAAGCGCAATATTTTAAAGTCAGAGCCTAAATCTAAGCGTGAGCTCAATAATCTATTTAGTACTTCAGGACTTAAGTTTGGCGACAAGTCAAAGTTAGATGCTCGTCAGTCAATTGGTGGCGCTATTGTGTCGTTAACGTTAGACCAAACTCACCCCATCACCTTTGGCTTACCAAACCCATTACATGTGATGAAAAATCGCGAAATCAGCTTTGGCCCAACGTCCACACCATTTATTGTGGCGGCAGAATACGATAATGAACTACTGGTCAGTGGCTTTCTAGCAAAAGAATATCAACGCTCTTTTGCCAACACACCGGCTATGATTGTCGAAAAGAAAGGTAAAGGTGAAGTGGTTGCCTTAACGGATAATTTATTGTTCAGAAACATCTGGCTAGGCACAGAGAAAGTGTATGCCAATGCCCTGTATTTTGTGCCATCAGCGATGTAATTTTATCTGAGCATTAAGGGCATAATCTACAATTAAAAAAAGAGCGCAAGTCGCTCTTTTTTAATATCAAAATATAAGCTAATTCAGTTTATGCTGTAAGTCAGGATCTTTATGCGCAAACTCAACTTGGGCTATTTTTTCTTCTGCTTGCTCTTTGGTGATCACATTTTGCTCTGCTAACCATCTAAATTTGTTTATTTCGCTTTCAGGGTCATTATCAACATTAACATCACCATACCACTGCAGTAGTTGTGCTTTTTTTCGTTTTGAAATTTCATCAATGATGTGATCATGCTGCCCATTTTGAATCACAAATATATTGCTGGTTTCAGTTTTAAATACCGAATACCTGACCTTAGTCACTGCAAACCAAATTAAGCAAATAATGCCTAGAAAAAGCCATAAACCAGTACCTGTAACAGGATTATCACTGAATACCGCACGGCCAATATTCAATGCTCCCAATAAAAACCAAAGAATACCTACATTTCTTAGCCAATCATTTTGCTCAATGAGTAAAGATGATTTATCAGGAAAAGTCCCATATTCGACATCCACATCTTCTGCGCCCGATTTATTTTTAAAAGCAAAATTTAGGCTATGTTCATTGAATGTAAATGTGTGCTGATTTGATAATTTTTTCTGTTTAATTTCCATTTTTATCAGTAACTTCCATGTTTCGACGATATGTTTCGTATAAAAGGCTTATAGTGAATAAGGCTGTAAGATACTTTTATTATCAGTATTTGACAACTCCGCCATTGAAGCGACATACATTTCTTATTATCAACTTAAATCAGCAACTTAAGCTATCTACATTACAGCAGGCCTGGCGCTTCAGCTCGTGCTAAACACCATGCTTGAACATGAACATAATCTGCCGCAAATAGCTTGCCAATTTCATTGACTGTCGTCCCTGTCGTTACCACATCATCAATTAATGCCACCCGCTGATAAGGTATGGCTTTCGTTGTATTAAAAGCATCGGCGCAATTGCGTCGCCTAGCTTGCCCATCTAGCCCAGCCTGAGCTTGGGTATCGATGCTTCGCACTAACAAACTGTCGTCCATGGGGATCCCCAATTGACGGCTTAATTCATCTGCAATTAGCCACGCCTGATTAAAGCCACGTTGCTGTAAACGGTTCTTGTGCAATGGCACAGGCACGATCACTTGCGGCAATGTAATCACTCCTCTGGCAACCAGATCCATAACCCGAACCGCCAGCACATTCACTAACGCAGTAAGAGGCGCACATTGCTGTTGGTATTTTATTCCTGAAACTAACTCGCCAAGACTTTGATGATAACTACAAGGTGCAATGACCATCATAGGTTTGTGTCGCAAACAGTGACCACAATAGGCTTGAAGTTGCTCCATACGCTTACCACAACCTAAACACACTTCGTGCTGATATAGCCCAGCAACTAAACAGTGGTGACAAATGCCCGTTTGAGGTTTCCCTGAATCAAACTGACGTATGTCTTGGCGGCATAATAGACATCGATTTGGTAAATGACGTCGAAGCCAATGGGCAAACGACGTTAAACGATGACTATAGGCTTGTGGGAGTTGCCAATCCATATAATATCCTTATCCTGTATGGCACTTACTTGTCTGTATCGTGATGATTTGAGGTAACCTTTGCAGCCCACTTTTTCTAAGCTACACGTTCACACTGTTGGTGAAGGCCAAGATCTAATACTGCTTCATGGCTGGGGAGTTAACTCAGCCGTATTTCATCCTTTAGCAACGGCTTTGGAACAGTATAGAGTGCATTTTGTCGACCTGCCGGGCTTTGGCGATAGTGAAGCCAACGAAGGCGATATCAACGCATGGGCTGAACAACTTGCTCACCAATTACCGCAGCAGGCAATTTGGTTAGGTTGGTCACTGGGTGGGCTGGTAGCCACTCAGGTTGCAATTAATCACCCTCGCTCAGTTAAAGCCTTAATCACGGTTGCGTCATCACCTTGCTTTATGGCGCAGCAACCAAATAACGATGAGCAAAGCTGGCCAGGTATTGCCCCTAAGGTGTTGGCACAATTTTCGGAGCAACTCAGCATTAACTTAGCGAAAACCGTGGAGCGCTTTTTAGCGATTCAAGCAATGGGAAGTGATTCAGCCAAAGATGACATTGGCATGATAAAGAAACTGGTATTAGCAAAACCCTTACCCAGTCAGCCAGTACTTGATCAAGGTTTAGGGATGCTTCGTACCGTAGATTTGCGTTCGCAGTTACATCATATTCAGCAGCCATGGTTACGAATTTGGGGCAAATGTGACAGTTTAGTTCCAAAAAAGATCATCTCTATTTTACCGCAAGCAACAAGTATAAAAGACGTTATTCACAATAAAGCATCCCATGCGCCGTTCATTTCACATACAGATGATTTTTTGAACGAATTATGTACTTGGATCAATAAATATACAGACTAGCGCTATAAAACCACTTTAATATTGACTATAATTTGTACGTTATTATTCAATATCTAAGTGAGTTTTATGCTGGTTGTCACTAATTATCCCCAAGTACCGATAGCAACAAGTAATGTTGCGACGGATCTTGCGCGCGCGGATAATCAGCAAGCCAAGCCTATTCTGCCACCACAAGAGTTGTCTAAAGCCTACCAAGAGCGGGCTTATAATCAGCAAAATGAACGGTTAACTCGCCACGAATTACTCGATCAAAAACAGCAGCAAAAACAATCTGCCGAGCAACAGCAAACGCAGCAACAAACCTTGGGACCTAAAGGTATTTTTCCACAACTATTGCGAGTGGCTGCCAATAGTAACCCAACGATTCAACGTCGTGATATTCAGCAAAAAAACCCAAATAACCCGAATGTTGAAACAGATAAAATCAGCGACAAGAATAATAGTCGAGCGATTCAAAGCTTGTTGCTTCATGATGCTAGCCAAGAACAAGAGCAAGCATTTTATGAGCAACTAGGTGAACGAGTCGGTCAGTTTTATCAGCAGCAAACAACACCTGCTGAGCAAAGCCAACTATTCGCGTTAGTCTAAATCCTGCTTTACCTACCTTAGCTTAAACGCAACAACATGACCTGGTAGCGCCATGAAATATTGATCGTTATCAAGCAAATTTTGTTTTTGTATCTTGTAAATATTGAGTATTGGTAACTATTTAATTATATTGAATAAGCTAATATTCTGAAGGACTCAGTTAAGGCACTCTTTTGTCATTATTTAAGTACATACTCGTCATTGTTGTTACTTACCTATTTAGCTATTTCACAATAGCCCCCTTTGCCGTTGCCAAAGATATTATCATTCTCAATCAGCCAGCCTCTGCCAATGATATGCGTTACCATTACAGCTATGAGTTAATGCAGCTGATACTTGAAAACACCGAAGATGATTTTGGCGAATGGGAAATCACCCACTCTCCAATCTTTATGACCCGTGATCGGATTTTGACAGAAATGGTCGATGGCGAGCTCATTAACGTCATTGCAGAAGCCATAAAACCCGCTTGGAATGAAAAGCTGATTCCGATAAAAGTGCCTATTCGTAAAGGTATCCAGGGTTTTAGAGTTTTCATTATCAAAAAACAAACTCAAGCCCAATTTTCCAAGATCAAAACCATTGAACAACTCAAACAAATCCCAACAGGCAGCGGCATACATTGGTCAACAAGACTGGCATTTGAAAAGGCTGGGTTTGACGTGGTTGTCGGTTCAAGTTACGACGGTTTATTTCATATGCTAGACAAAGGCCGCTTTGAAAGTTTTGGCCGTGGAGTTAATGAAGCGCCAGCCGAGTTAAGTTCATTTAAAGTTAAATTTGCAGATTTAGTGCTAGATGAAAATGTACTGCTACATATTCCGTTAGCGACCTTCTTTTATGTTTCACCTGATGAGCCACAACTGGCTAAGCGAATCGAGGTCGGCATTAAACGTATTATGGCAAACGGCCAATTCGATAACACATTTTACCGCCAGTACTGCCAAGAGTTGATCTCATCAAAGCTCAGTGAACGACGCATATTCAGTATCGAAAACCCGTTAATGGATCCCAAGCTTCTAGCTGAAATGCAACAAGCTAACTACTTGTTATCGCCATACACTCATTTTGATGAAGCCTGCTCAGGTTACCTTCCATAAAAAAAGCCCTTAACCTAAAGCTAAGGGCTTAATCATTGATTTTAAATCGTTAATACATCAGCTAATTTACTTTTTTAGCTTAGCAAAGGCATCAGCAAATGCATTACCCATTGCCGCATTGGCAGGCGCTTTATTTTGTTTACGCTGACCGCCATTATGCTTGTTTGCAGCATGTTTAGCGCCACTTGGCTTATGACCTGAACCCGTCTTAGCGTTAGACTGAGGTTTAGATTTATTCGCTGCTTGTAATGGCTCGTCTAATCGCATACTTAACGCAATACGGCGACGTTCAACATCCACTTCCATGACCTTAACTTTAACCACATCACCCGCTTTCACAATCGTGTGTGGATCGCTGACAAACTTGTCTGTCAATGAAGAGATATGCACTAAACCGTCTTGATGAACCCCAACATCCACGAAAGCACCGAAGTTGGTCACATTGGTCACAACCCCTTCGAGGATCATTTCGAGTTTAAGATCTTTTAGCTCTTCAACCCCTTCTTTAAAGCTCGCTGTCTTGAACTCACCACGAGGGTCCCGTCCAGGTTTATCAAGCTCGGCTAAAATGTCGGTAATGGTCGGTAAACCAAATTCCTCAGTGACAAACTCAGCGGCATTAAGCTGCGCTAATAATTCACTGTTACCCATTAGCTGTTCAACCGTCTGCTGTTTAGCTTTAGCAATGGTTTCCACTAACTTATAGGCTTCAGGGTGAACTGCTGAGCTATCTAATGGATTTTTTGCATGACGAATACGTAAGAAACCGGCTGCTTGTTCATAAGCTTTAGGGCCTAAGCGTGCCACTTTTAGCAACTGTTTACGCGACTCAAACTGACCGTTCTCATCGCGGTAACTGACCACATTTTTAGCCAAGGTTTTATTCAAACCTGCCACTTGAGCCAGTAATGGCGCAGACGCCATGTTCAAGTCGACACCAACACCATTTACACAGTCTTCTACGACGGCCTCAAGTGAACTTGATAGCTGGCTTTGGCTCACATCATGCTGATATTGGCCTACACCAATAGATTTAGGCTCAATCTTAACTAACTCTGCTAGCGGATCTTGCAAACGACGAGCAATGGAAACTGCGCCACGAATCGAGACATCAAGATTAGGAAACTCTTCCGATGCTAATTCAGAAGCAGAATAGACTGAAGCGCCCGCTTCGCTAACCATCACTTTGGTTAAACTCGGGTGTGTTTCTTTCATAAAGCTAATCACTTCAGCAGCAAGTTTATCGGTCTCACGTGACGCTGTACCATTACCAATAGCAATGATGTTCACTTTATGCATTTTTATTAAGTTAGCCAGCGTACGGATAGACTTATCCCAGACATTTTGTGGAGCATGAGGGAATATCGTCGTGTGTGCGACAAATTTACCAGTGTTATCAACAATCGCTACTTTAACACCAGTACGAAGTCCAGGGTCGAGACCCATTGTGGCTTTAGCTCCTGCAGGGGCTGCCATCAATAAATCACCCAAGTTACGCGCAAATACATTAATCGCTTCCGCTTCAGCACGTTCACGCATTTGGCTAATGAACTCGGTTTCCATTTGCAAAGCAATTTTAATTCGCCAAGTGGCTGTCACCACTGTTTTAAGCCATTGATCGACACTCGAATCAGATAACTTCAAATTGAAATGATCAGCAATGATAACCACGCAATAACTGCTTTGTGCCACTTCTGCTTTAGGGTCTGCATTCATCGACAGACTCAGCACGCCCTCATTGCGCCCTCTCAGCATCGCTAATGCGCGATGTGATGGCACCTTAGTTATGGCTTCAGTATGCTCAAAATAGTCACGGAATTTGGCACCTTCTTTTTCTTTACCTTTAACCATGCGACTTTCAAGCACGGCTTGTTGACAAAGGTGTTTACGAATTTTTTGCAGTAAGTCTGCATCTTCTGCAAAGCGCTCCATTAATATAAATCGAGCACCATCTAATACGGCTTTGGTATCCCCAAAGCCAGCCTCTGCATTCACAAACTCAGCGGCTTTGCTTTCTAAATCCGCTTGGCGATTCGTCAATAAAAAATCAGCTAGCGGTAGCAAACCTGCTTCGATAGCAATCTGGCCTTTAGTACGTCGCTTAGGTTTGTAAGGTAGGTAGAGATCTTCAAGACGCGTTTTACTGTCAGCAGTATTGATCGCTTGTTGCAAAGCAGGCGTAAGCTTTCCTTGGGTTTCAATGCTAGAAAGAATCACTTGTCTTCTTTCTGCCAGTTCACGTAAGTAGCCTAAACGACTATCGAGTGTTCTTAACTGAGCATCATCTAATCCCCCTGTCGCTTCTTTACGGTATCGAGCAACAAACGGGACGGTGGAGCCATCATCAAGTAACGCAATGGTATCTGAAACTTGTTGCTCACGGACATTCAATTCCTGAGCGATAATCTGAGCAATACTTAGCATAAAAGGTCTTATTCGGCGTTGAATAACAAATATCGCCCAAAGATAGCATAACCTGCTTAAAACGTTTATTGAGAAAGTGAATTTTTACAGGGTATTTTCAACCTAAATAGGATGACAGCTCAGTTTAACGGTAACTTAGCTCGGTTTTTTAGGCATTAGCAAAGCGACACAATGGACTAAATTCTTAAAACAGAACAATCACAATACAGGTTCGTATCAAATTTTAATTTAACACTAGTAGACTTACTTTTAGCAGGGTTATAAAAAACAATGAGTTATTATAGTTAATGAAATTTTAAACGAGGAAGTTAATAAATAAAAACTAATTTATACCCATAAAGAGGTATCTTATTTATCTTTATTTATTTGGTATTATT
>NZ_JBFRJQ010000001.1:240448-241670 GCF_041468985.1 Shewanella sp. 10N.286.52.A9
TTATTTATTTGGTATTATTTAAAATAAAAAATATACTAACAAATGGCCGTAAATGATAACCATTATCAAATGTAACATTTGATACATTTATTTATTTACAAAAAATAAACTTATTTATCGTTAATTCGACTGACATATTCAGAAGGGCAACATCCAACATTATTAGAAAAATGACGACTAAATATTGCCAAGCTTTTAAAACCACACTCATATGCAGTAACTTTTATATTATCTTGGTTCTTCTTTAATACTAATTTTAATCTATTTGCTTTCACTTCTTTAATGATATCTTTGACACAAAGACCCATAGATTTCACTTCTCGCTGCAAGCTTCGTGTCGACATTCCTAACGCAATAGCTAATGTATCAACAGATAACTCAGCTGGAATCATACTCTTAGCAGCCGCATGAATCCTGTCCAAGCTAGTAATCGTTTCAATGCATAATGACCTAATATCATACTGCTTACCTGGCGTTTTTTTGGCAAAAATTGACAGGTTCTGACAGTTGAATTTAACATTTTCTAAAATGGCAACATTGTAACCGTAAAAGCCACACTCAAACGGTAACTCAATGATTACATTATTATTTACCTCTTTATGAAAATTCAATATTTGCATCACAGAGAGATAAACAAATAGGTCATCATACTTAGAAGCACGTTCAATAGGATTACGCTTAGCCACTAGGCCAATGTAATCCCCCGCATCAATAGTAACCCAATTTAGATCAGATACTTGGCTATAAAACATTGTGAAATCAATCAATTTCTGAGCGATATCGACATCATCAGATAAGTCTATTTTAGTAAACTCAGTTACCCTTTTAACAAAATACTTCGCTAAATTCAGAAAGAAATAAGGGTCTTCAATATTATTCTCAATATAATTTAATAATTTGGTTATTATATTTATGCCAACCCATTCTGTGTCATTAAAATATTTAAAATGGGCAAATTCCAGCGGCAAATGAAAATCAATACTATTACAGTATTCACAAACAAGTTTTGTGTGAATTGCAGGTCTGCATTTATATTTTATCATTTGGGGAACTTTTTAAATAAAGGAACTATTGGAAAATATATTTTAGTTTTTTTTGCTACCTATGATGTAGATTTAGATCACAAATGTCGTTTTTTGATAATCACTATTCTTAGATCTGAAATCCCCTCTTCTTTAAAATACCTCCAATTGATTACTCCATTTTTATTTAAGATTTAATA